>CAZLTD010000071.1:0-27907 GCA_964562385.1 uncultured Desulfobacula sp. | reverse complement strand
TTATTCGACGCTGATTTTATTATGTAGGGGTCATTATTGCACGCTGATCAACAGAGTGATGAGGTTGGCCACTATTATTTCAAGAGCCAAGAGCCCACGCTCTCGAGATTTTATATTAATATCGCTCGAAACTTTTTCATATAATTTTTCCAGCGTTGGATGCTTGTCTTTAGGCAACCTAAATCTAAAACTAAAAGCCTTCTTATCATTCAACCAGTGTGGTTCATTCATCATACTATCCGAACGGTCTTGGTCATATTTTTCTGGATCTTTTAATAAACTACTTCCCCGCTTTTTAATTGATTTGGCTTCAGGAGCATTTCGTTTGACCTTATTAGATTTTTGGTTTTCAGTTGAATTATTCCTTTTAACCTTTCTTTTTTTCATGTAATCACCCCCTCAAATATCGCCAAACTTAAAATATTATTGATATTGAAAATCAAATTCTATCCAAAATCATACAATTCAAAACAAAGCAGACTTTCCCCCAATACTGCAATGAATCTCACTGGTCAAAAGATAGTTTAAAAAAATTAGAAAAGGAAGGAGAACCCGAAAAATCGCTCAATCCGGGTTCATCACAATTTGTATGGAATTTCTTAGAAAGGTTTTGGTATGCACTAATATTTTAGGTTGAAAATCAATTAAGAACCTTATTTTTATAAAACGCATTCAAGTTATTCATGAATGAGAGCAAAACCTCTTCTCTATTATATATCTGAGTCCTTTTTTGTCCGTTTATTTTCACTTCCACCCATTTAGAAGAAGCCAATAACATAAAATCTCGGAGAAGAATATTGGTCACCCCAAATTCGTTGAACGTACTGTCAAATTCTTTCGAAACCTTATTCCAGGTTCCTATATTAAATTCAGAGTCAATTGGTTTTACATTGGCTTTTATGCGGTATCCTTTATCGGTTAAAAAGATAATTTCATTAATTGGCCGGAATCCATCAGAGAGTTCAAAACTATAATGAGCCACATAAAATCCCACAGATTTGATGCTATTAGATTTATTATTTTTAAATACAAACGGGTCCAAATAAACTCCCTTTTCATCTATATGCGTTCCACCCTTTGATGATTTTGTGGATAGCCGGTTATTTTTACCGACAAACCCATAAGGGGCATTGCTATCCGAAAATTTATCGCCTGTTGGTAAAATTTTAAATTGTGGAGCTACGCATGAGAAAAGTATTCCGGTTATGATTACTGCACAAAACTTAAATGTAAATTTCATTTCCCCTCCTTTCGTTTGAGTTATTTATGCCACCCAAGGGCAATACCGCAGAGTGTTGCCATCTCTGCTGTATCCAGATTATCGTATCCTGGATCTGTACTCGCTTCTTTCAAACAATTAACCAGGCTTACCGCGTAGGTTTTTAAAGTATTCATAGAGCCGCTTTTCAAAACCTTGTTTTTGACTTTTGGAAAGTTTAATGCCCAGTCTGCTGCTGTCGCTAATTGATTCGAAGAGTCTGCTCGTTTCCATTGTTTCATGTTTGATTTATGAAGATTTCCACCTTGATACCACTCACAATGAACTGGAGATGTCTGTGACAAAAGGATGAGAAATGCTGTGAAACTTAAAGAGATCTTAAATACGGCTTGCATTAGTATGCTCCTGTCATGGATAAAATTAAAAAGGGGCGTAGACCTATAGTCCATGCCCAACCGATGGTACCGCCAAGTACCTTAGAGAGAACACAAACAAAGACCTACACCCCAACTGGGTGCATTCTTTGCAGTCATCGTTCTCTCTGATTAAAATTTGGCGGTTTTACGGTTGAACGATTGCCACAAAAATGCAGCAAAACTATATTTTAAATTTTATCGAACAAATTTATTTATCAATATTCCCTCCTTAGTTTTAAAAAAGGCTGAATGGCCTATGGTGGAAGGCTATCAAACCACTTACACCAAATCAACAATATTTCTTGTTTTGAAAAAAGAGATAATCACAAAAAGTCATGCAGTGGATAAATATTCACAACTGCAATCATCCTCAATTTTTCTATTATCAGGTTGATTAACTATTTGATGGTTATGCCCAGCAACCGAAGAATAAGGTATTTGGTTGAAGGCCCGGTCCTCCGGACTTTTAATAATAGTGTGGGCTTTTGATAACTGAAGCGGGGCAAGACCATGAGTGAAATAGCTTGTACAGCAACCATGTCCACTGAAACCATTGAGATTAATTTGGATGGCAATAATATTTCTATTTCCTTGGAAGGAGACATAGATTTCACAAACTTGGTGAAGCATCTAACCAACCTTATCGAACGGGAAAGCAGCATCGAAATCACTTGGACTGAAAACGAAGAAGCATCAGATAAAGAGAATGTCGCCAGGGGTGTCATCGATGAAGTCATAGATTCCTTCAACAAGGTTATCGAAGAAAAGTTTGACGAGAAGAATGAAGGGGACGATGACAATCCTTTTTAATCATCAACTGTCAATTCTAAAAAAAGGGTCGCGTCTATGTTTGACCCATGATCAAATACATTTCAACGAAGAACATGCTGAACAACACATCATAGATGCTCAAAGCTTGAGAGCGGACTTCTGGCTATAATCCGGATCAGAAATTTCGCTGAAAAAACAGCAGATGTATAGACAAAGTCTACACTTTTTATCTCTCGAATTTACTGAGGACTTATACCATCTATAGTCGCTAGTAAGCTCGTGCTAAAAAAATCAGTGAAGCAATCATTATATCAGCCAGAAAGCCATAGAAAAGCAAACAGGCCGAAGGTGCAACCTTCGGCCTGTTTGCATTAAATATTGGGGATTTAAGACTTGAACCACCAGCGTTCAACGTTTTTGTGCCCATCCATTTCCATATGGGCTGAGATAGGACCATGGTCCAGTTTTTTGGAATGGGCCTCAACAATTTGATTAAACATGGGAACCACGGTTCCACTATTATCCTTGCAGATTTCCTGCATCTCAGTATAAAGCTGTTGTCTTTTGTTTTCATCCAGCTCTGCCCGGGCTTCTTTAAGAAGCTGGTTGAATTTATCATGGCTCCAATGGGTATCATTCCAGGGAGCACCCGCTGCATAGGCAACAGAAAACATCATATCCTCTACAGGACGCCCGGACCAATAGCACATACACCATTCTTTTTTCGTCCAGACATTGTTCCAGTATCCATCGCTGGGTTCCCGGACGACATTGATCTTAATACCGGCTTTTTTAGCGCTTTCCTGGTAAAGTACGGCTGCATCCACAGCACCTGAGAAGGCTGCATCCGAGGCATGGAGATTAAAGGTGTGGTCCAGCATACCTGCCTTTTTCATATAAAATTTTGCCTTGTCAGGGTCATAGGTGCGCTGTTCAAGGTTGGCGGCCTGGTAACGGTTCACCGATGAAATAGGATGATCATTGCCCACTTCCCCATACCCCTTGAGAATGGTTTTAACCATTTCTTCCCGGTTAACGGCCAATTTTAATGCCATGCGGACATTGTTGTCTGTATATGGTTTTTTGTCCACCAGCATGGGGGCTGTGTAATGCATGGTCCCGGTGACAGCGGTTACATTGATGTTGGGCATTTTTTTCAACAGGTGCACGGTTTTGACATCAGCCCGGTCTATGGCATCAACTCGCCCGGTTTTTAAGGCATTTGTTCTGGCATTGACATCAACAATGGCAAGGGTTTCAATTTCATTAAAATGGGCTCGATCTGTTTTCCAGTAATTAGGATTTCGTTTTGTCAAGGCACGGACACCGGGTTCCCAGTCTTCCAGTATATACCCGCCGGTACCGATTCCTTTTTCCCAGTCTTTTCCCTGGGTCCCGTCTGGATAAATTCTTAAATGATAATCTCCCATGATAAAAGGAAAATCAGCACTGCCCTGGTCAAGCTCAAACACGACAATGTGTTTTCCGTCTGATTTTATATTTTGAACGCTTTTTAAGAACGGTTTTGCAGCAGATTTGGATTCTTCACCCCTGTGGTGGTTGATGGAGTAAATCACATCTTCAGCTGTCATGGATTTGCCGTTGTGAAACTCAACGCCTTTGCGGAGTTTAAAGGTCCAGACTTTCGCATCTGCTGACGCATCCCAGCTTTGCGCCAGTTCAGGAACCGGTTTGAAATTATGATCAATTTCCACAAGACAATTGCTTAATTGGGTGCTGACATTAATGGGCTGGCTGGCCAAAAGGGCTGCCGGATCAAGGGAATCAGAGGTGGCACCTCCGGTCATTGCCTGCCTGAAGGTTCCACCTTTTTGGGGGGTTGCTGCCAGGGCATTCCCAGATAAAAAAGCGGGTGACAGGGCGGCGGTTAGCCCCAAGGCTGAGATGCCTGTTATAAACTGTCTCCGGGAGATTTTTTTTTGATTAAACATCTGTGTTAAAAATGATAAATCAGTCATTTATTCTTCTCCTAATAAAGTTAAAGGGTTAAGTGATTGAATTAAATGAATGTTGATGGGCGGTTTTCCAGAAGGTTGTCCAGCCAGTCCGGATCCATTTCGGGAATGGATGCCAAAAGCTTGTCTGTATATTCATGATGGGGCGGAGACAAAACCTGTTTCTTTTCGCCCTGTTCAATGATCTTCCCTTCCAGCATGATAACAATCTTATCTGCAATGGCCCTGACCGTGGCAAGATCATGGGTGATAAACAGGTAAGACATGTTTGTTTTATTTTGCAGATCCTGTAAAAGATTCAGTATGCCTTCTGCCACCAGTTGATCCAAAGCCGAGGTGATTTCATCGCAGATGATCAGGTCCGGATCTGCTGCCAGAGCCCGGGCAATGCAGATCCGCTGTTTTTCCCCGCCTGAAAGCTCTGTGGTCAAGCGGTCAATATAGATATCCGGATCAAGTTCGATATCCCTTAACAGATCCTTGATTCGATCTTCCGCTTTTTTGCCCCTGATTCCAAAATAAAATTGAAGGGGTCTGCCAATGACCTTTCTGACAGTATGTTTGGGGTTTAAAGCCGTATCCGGCATCTGATAAATCATCTGCATTCTTCGCAAATCCTCTTTTTTCCTCTTTTTCAAAACCCTTGGCAGTTCTTTTCCAAAAAAGCTTATACTGCCGTTGTTGGCAGGAAGAAGACCTGTAATTACTTTTGCCAAAGTACTTTTTCCACTGCCGGATTCACCGACCAGGGCAATTGTTCTGCCTTTTCTGACGATGAGATCAATATCTTCAAGTACATTATCATGTCCAGTGTAGGATGCAGCCACATCCTCGATTTTAAGGATCACGTTCATCTTATTTGTAATGCTTTTTTCTTCCCTTAATGTCCTGACATTTAACAGCTCGCGGGTGTATTTTCTTTTGGGATTTTTAATCAATTCACGGGTATATCCCTCTTCAACCAGCCGGCCATTCCTTAACACCATAATCCGGTGGGCAACCTGGGCCACAACCGCCAGGTCGTGGGTAATATAAAGGGCAGCTTTGTTCATTTTTTCCGTGATTTCCTTGACAGCAGCCAGAACTTCAATCTGTGTGGTAACATCTAAAGCCGTGGTGGGTTCATCAAACACAATGATATCAGGTTTGCAGGACATGGCCATGGCCACCATGGTTCTCTGGAGCTGACCGCCTGAAAGTTCATGGGGATATCGGTATCCGATTTTTTCAGGCGCGGGTAAAAACAGACGTCGATAAATCTCAATCGCTTCTTTTTCAGCGTTCTCATAACTCATTATTCCATGGTGGACGGGAGCCTCTGCATACTGCTTTATAACACGATGGGAGGGGTTAAAGGAGGCTGCCGCACTCTGGGCCACATAGGCAATCTTTGATCCCCTGACCAGTCTCAAATCCTCATCGGGCGCATCAAATAATTCGATCCCGTCAAGGTTTATTGATCCTGATGCAAGTCTGCATCCCTGGCGTGTGTACCCCATGGCTGCCAGACCGATGGTGGATTTCCCAGCACCGGATTCACCGATAAGGCCAAGGACTTCTCCTCTTTTTAAATTAAGGCTGATGTTACGGACAATGGGCTGCCATCGGTCTTCGTAAAAGGCTTCAATATACAGGTTTTTTATTTCGAGCAGATTGTTCATTTGGTTTTCCTTATCTGGTTTTCCTTATCAGATCTTTCTTTTTTATTCATGCAGCCCACTGGATAAATGTAAAAACCAGTCAACAATTAAATTGACCCCCACTGTTAAAAATGCAATAGCTCCGGCCGGGATTAGAGGGATATATATGCCGAATGTAATGGCGCCGGCATTTTCCCTGACCATTCCTCCCCAGTCTGATAAAGGCGGCTGCAGGCCAAGTCCTAAAAAACTTAAAGAGGCAATAAAGAGGAATACAAAGCAGAACCTCAGGCCAAATTCTGCAATGAGTGGCGGCATGGCGTTGGGAAAAATTTCCTGCCGTATGATCCACCAAATCCCCTCTCCTCTCAGTCTGGCAGCTTCTACAAATTCCATCACTTCTATATCCATGGCAACTGCCCTGGATAATCTATAGACCCGTGTGGAATCCAGAATGGCGATGGTAAAAATTAAAGATGTGATAGACGATCCCACCACGGATAAAATCATCAACGCAAAAATAAGGGTTGGAAATGACATGATGATATCAATTGTCCGGCTTAATGCCTGGTCAGTCCAGCCGCCTTTAACAGCGGCAATAAAGCCCAAAAAGGATCCAAAGGAAAATGATAAAATCGTGGTGACAAATGCCAGGGCGATGGTATTCCTTGCACCAAAGACCATTCGGGTAAAAAGATCTCTTCCGATATGGTCAGTTCCAAAATAAAATTGGGCAGAAGAATTTTCCCACACATCCCCGACCACACTGGTTTCGCCATATGGTGCGATCAAGGGTGCAAAAACAGCAACCATAACATTCAGTATAACAATACCCATGCCAACTCTGGCGGAAAGAGGGGATTGTCGTAATAATTTCAGCATAGTCGCCCCCTTTAAATTTTGGATTGTCTTAGCTTCGGGTTGGAAAGTATGGACAGGATATCAGCCGCAAGATTTAGAAAAATATAAGCAATTGCAAAGATTAATCCAGATGCCTGGACCACGGGAAGATCCCTCTTGGCCACTGAATCAACCAGCAGTTGCCCCAGTCCTGGATATACAAAAACCACTTCAACAATGACAACACCCACAACAAGATATGCCAAGTTCACGGCAACCACATTGATCACCGGGGACAGGGAATTGGGAAAGGCATGGTGATAAATAATTCTTAATCGCTTTATCCCTTTTATCTGGGCCATTTCAATATAGGCACTGGCCAGCACATTGATAATGGCAGCCCTTGTCTGTCGCATCATGTGTGCCGTCACCACACAGGTGAGTGTCAGGGAGGGCAGTAAAATTGCATATATTCTGCTGCCAAACCCCATGTGTTTATCAAGAATTGCCAGACTTGGAAAAAGATTCAGCTTAACCGACAAAAGGCTGATCAGGATATAGGCTATAAAAAATTCCGGGAAAGAGATAAAAGAGAGGGTGGTGGTTGAGATTAATTTATCAAAAAATGTATTTCGATAAAATGCCGCAAGCATGCCCAGGAAAATTGCCAGGGGGACCGCTATCATGGCTGTGGTTACGGCCAGAAACAGAGTATTGGAAAGCCGCCAGCCGATTAACTCGGAAACAGGCCTGCCATTGGCCAGGGATGTACCAAAGTCACCATGGACAAAATCCTCAAGCCATGCGCCATACCGTATATGGGGTGGTAAATCCAGTTTGAGTTCTTTTCTAAATGCCGCTACCGTCTCAGGTGTGGCCGATTGACCCAAAACGGTCTCGGCCACGTCCCCGGGCAGAAGCTCTATACCAATAAAAATAATCACCGATATGACAAAGATGGTTATCAGGCTTGCACCCGAGCGTTTGAGAATTAAAAGTAAAACATTATTCATAGATAAATCGATCTTCTTTTTTAGTAAACAGTTGTTAATTTTTAAATGAATATATATCGGGTACTATCTAATTTGTCAAACGGTCGTTTTTGTAAAATTAGTATTCGCATTGACATTCAGTCTGTAAGACATTATAAATTACAAATTAAAACTTAGAGGACTATGGATTAATTGATTGGTTTTTAACGGTTCTATAATTCCAGGTTCAATGATATTAAGGGGCGATGATGAGCAATACAAATGATGAGCGGTGCAGAAATCTTTTGACAGCCCTGCGGAAAATGATTCAAGCCATAGACCGGCATTCAACCAGTCTGAAAAAAAAATTTGGGTTGACAGGACCCCAGCTCATTCTTTTGCAGTCAATATCTGCCCATGATAAAATTTCTGTGACACAACTTTCAAAAAACGTCAGCTTAAGCCAGGCAACCGTGACGGATATTACAAAACGGCTTGAAAACAGGGAGTATATTACACGGACAAGAGACATAGATGATAAACGGAAAACCAATATAGCGCTTACGGAAAATGGAAAAGCAATACTCAATACGGTTCCTCCCCTTCTCCAGGAAAATTTCACCGAGAGGTTTTCCAAATTAGAGAGTTGGGAGCAATTACTGATTGAAAGTTCATTTGAACGCGTTGTCTCCATGATGTCTTCAGAAGATATCGATGCCTCCCCAATACTGGAAACCGGAGAAATGAGCCCAGTAGACCCCAAATAAATTATAAACCTTGGAGGCTCTTGCAGATAAAACATGTTAGAATCTTTCCACATTATGAATTGCAGCATGCCAAATAACAATATCAATTATATGGTATAGAAAATTGAATTGCTTTTCTTTCTGCAAGAGGCTCCTTGATCTAAAAAATAAAATCGCAGTTGTGGTCCTTCCCCAGAAAAGCGAACACAAGGGTAAGCCATTTTTTAGTAGACTTCTGAGGTAGTAAAAAAGCATTTATAGTGTCTATAAGTCATCGCTTTTAACAAAGTGAGCACTTCTGGCTATTGTCTGCACTTTTCAAATTTCAAAAATTCCAGTGGACTTTTCTGTTAGTTCATAATTTATTAAAATCATTCAAACCAACATAGATTTTTTTCGGATTCCAAAAATCATAAATACTTGCATCAGCTCAAACTACTATTTCATATATTTTAAAAGATATTTTTTTATAAGACCTGTTCACGTTGTAAACACATCATCAATGATCAGAATGTGCCGCCCCTTTATCTTATCTTTTTGAACCACGGCAAATGCCTTGTTTAAATTCTTTTTTCTCTGGTTGATATCAAACCCTGTCTGGGGATCCGTCATTTTCACCCGTTTTAAAGACCTGGTATCTATTTTCCAGGCAGGAGAAGTGCCCTGTATTTTTGCAACCTGTTTTTCAAGTCGTCGCACCAGCAGAAAGGACTGGTTAAATCCGCGTTGTCTCAGCTTTTTTTTGTGCAGCGGTATGGGCATGACTATATCAATATCATTATCTGCGAAATAGTTGATAAACCCTTCAACCATGATCGGTTCAAATGATTTTAACAAAGACAGTTTTGCCCCGTATTTGAACATCGGGATCGCATCCTTGGCAAGCCCCTGATAAACAATGCAGCCCCTGACCTTTTCCAGGAAAATCGGGTGCCTGATGCAGGATTCGCAGATATGGTTGCCGCCGGAACGGCTCTTGAACATCACCCCGCAGACCGTGCAGAAAGGCGGTTCAATAAAGGTTGTGCCCTTCCCGGCACAGGCGCTGCAAAAACTATGGTCAATAACCGGTTTTTCAAGGGGATCTATTTTAAGATAAATGCCGCATTTCAAGCATTTGGACGGGAACAGGATCTGTTCAACAAAATGGGTGCAACGCTTAGTAAATTGTGAGAATGTCCTTTTTGAAATTGGATTTCCCATGATTTCCATAGGGTCTTATGTTCTCTGGCGAAGCGCCTCGAACATGGCAATTCCGCCGGCAACAGAGGCGTTCAGGGAGTTAATATTTCCCAGATTGGGGATGGATAAAAGAAAATCGCACTCCTTTTTCACAAGGGGTCGAATCCCTTTGTGCTCTCCACCGATCACAAGGGCAATATGCCCGGTCAGATCGGACTCATAAAGAGTCTTATCACCCGCTGCATCCAGGCCCGATACCCACACCCCGCTTTGCTTGAGTGACTTTAACACGGATGCGGTGTTGGTGATCATATAGATATCGGCATGTTCCATGGCACCGGCGGATGCCCGGGACACGGTGGGTGACGGTGTGACACTGCGGTCCTTGGGGATCAGTATGTACTGAACTCCGGCACAAAGGGCGGTCCGGATCAGGGCGCCTAAATTGTGTGGATCTTCTATGTTTTCCATCACCAGGATAAAACATGGGGTATCTCTTTGTTTAACGCGATGGGCCACATCCAGTGCATTGCCCACCGGCAGGGCAGATGCTTTTAATGCAACCCCCTGGTGTTTTGCATCCCGGGTGAGCTTATCCAGAATTTGCGGGCTCACCCACTCAATGGGGATGTTTTTCCGGGCGGCCATCGTTTCAATATCATGGCTTCGTTTTGAAGATCTCTTTTTAACCAGCATCACCTTGTGAAAAGTCCTTTTAGATGCGGTCAGCGCCTCTTTTACGCTGTGGACGCCAAACAGGATATCGCCTTTTGCAGTCATGGGTTTAATGGATCTCTTTTTCAAATATCCGGCACAGGGCTTCAACAGCCTTTTCCAGATGATCATTGATTATGGTGTACTGATAACGGCTTTTTTCGGCCATTTCCAACCTGGCATTTTGAAGCCGTTTTTGGATCACCCCTGCTTCATCTTCACCCCGCTCTATCAGTCGTCTTTCAAGCTCTTCATATGTCGGGGGTTCAATAAAAATGGACACCGGTTCCAGATCTGTTCCCATGATCTGAATCGCCCCCTGGACATCAATGTCCAGCAGCAGGGAGGCACCCTTTGCAAGGGTGACTTCCACAAACTTTTTTGACGTGCCGTAGTAATTGTCATGGACTTTGGCCCATTCCAAAAGCTCATTGTCTTCTATTTTCTGTTCAAACTCTTTTTGGGTAACAAAAAAATACTCCTGCCCGTGACTTTCACTTCCCCGGGGCTGCCGGGTGGTGTGGGATATGGAATAGGACAGGGAGTTAAAACGTTCCAGCACCTGTGTGATCAGGGTGGTTTTCCCTGCACCCGATGGAGCAGAGACAATAAATAATTTTCCTTTATTACCGGGCATCAGGATTTCTCAGCTTCCGGGTTCATCAGGGCTTCATACCGTGCCGACACGGTTTCCGCCTGGATGGCGGATAAAACAATATGGTTGCTTTCCGTAACGATGATGGCACGGGTTTTTCTACCATGGGTCACATCTATCAGGCGTTTTTCCTCTTTGGCCTCATCCTTGACCCGTTTCATGGGAGATGAATTGGGAGACAGGATCGCCACCACTTTTTGGGCCACCACGGTATTGCCGAAACCTACATTTAAAAGGAGTTGTTCCATAAATAGTTTCCTTTGATTGTTATATCACAGCCGTTAAAACGTCAGCATCGTTTTTTCTATCCGCTTCAAGAGCCAGACTGAGTAACAGGGCCACCTGTGCATGGTACTTAGGAATCGTTACAAAATAACTTGATCTAAATTGTTTCCAAACCCCTTAAAAGACTCGCTGCTTACGGGTATCTTGAAAACAAAAGTTCAAGTAAGGCAATGTACAGCTTTGCCCTAAGTAATTTTGGAGCCGATCCTTATTCGATATTCTGAACCTGTTCCCGGATCTTTTCAAGTTCTGATTTCAAATCCACCACCTGGTGAGACAGGGCCACTTTTCCAGCCTTTGAGCCAATGGTGTTAAACTCCCGGTTGAACTCCTGGATAAGAAAATTGAGTTTTCGGCCCTGGCTGGCTTCTGCGTCCATAATCTGCCGAAACATCTTGATATGGCTGTAAAGCCGCGTGATCTCTTCTGAAACATCACTTTTATCCGCCAGGATTGCCGCTTCCTGATTTAAGCGTACCGGGTCAAGGGCTTCGGTGTCTGCGGCCAGGATTGAAATACGTTCCATCAGTCTTTTTTTATAAATTTCAGGAATTCCCTTTGCATCTTTTTCAATCTGCCCGAGATGGGTTTCAATATATTTGATCCGGTCACTCAAATCGGAATAAAGGTTTTCCCCTTCAAGGCACCGCATCTTGTCAAGCTCTTTGCTGGCCGCTTCAATACAGGGTTCAATGGCCGACCAGAGCGCCTGGGTATCCTGCTCTATTTTAGCCGGCACAATAATATTGCGTCCGGACAATACATGGCTGATGCCGACAGCATCCGATAAATTAAAATCATCATTGATCTTTTTTAGCGCCCCAAGATAGGATGCGGCCCGGGCCTCATCCACTTCGAAAAGCTCCTGGTCTTTGGTCTCATCCTTTATGGACAGCCGAATCTCCACCCGTCCCCGGGTGTGCGTTTTGGCTATAATTTTTTTAATATCCTCTTCCAGGGCCTGGCAGGACTCCGGGCAGTGCAGGGCCACATCAAGATGCCTGGAATTATAAGATTTAAGTGTGGCATCAGCGGTAATGGTACCGCTTTTATGGCTGCCGCATGAAAAGGCGGTCATACTTTTAATCATTTTTTGTTTTCCTGTCTAAAGGATTTCAGGTCCAGGATGTACTTATTCCTGACTTTTGATAAATAATCGAGCATCTCTTTGGATGCATAATCCGGATAGGTCCAGTCCAGTGTAACAAAACCTTTGTTTTTTGTATACATCAGGGTCAGGTCAGCATAAATCTTTTTGCCAATATAAATCCTGTGGGAATAATCCTTTCCCGTGGCCAGGACAAACCGTGAAGACAACAGATACCCCGGATCTATATTCACCTGTCTTTTATCGGATCGGGCGAACTTTTTTTCTATTGAATTGGTCCCGGTTTTAATGGCTGCCAGATCCTTTTGTTCAATCAGGTTTTTAAAGGCAAACACTTTGCGGAACAGGGGAGCCCCCATCTCTTTATAGTAATAGTCCGTGTAATCAAAGGGCAGCCAGCTGCTGATCATGTCCACAGGGCCGCAGATATCTTCCAGCATGGGATACAGGGTATCAAGATGCGCCTTGTCATTCATGAAGCAGCCCACCACAAGCTTGGCCGGATCCGGTTGTTTTGGTGTACTCATAATTTACAGTGGTGTTGCCTCGTCAATCAGCATAATCGGGATATCATCCCGGATCTCATAAACCAGTTTGCAGGCATCGCATACCAGACCGTCTTCTTTATCATTCAAATGGATTGGCCCCTTGCACTTGGGACATACCAGTATTTCCAGCAATTCTTTTGAAACAGCCATTATTTTTCTCCTTTACGCTTGCTGCCCCGGGCAGCCTGAAGCGTCTGAAGTTTATAAAACTCCCCTTTTTTGTCCATTAATTCGGTGTGAGTGCCCTGCTCTACGATCTGCCCGTTTTTAAGCAGAATAATCCTGGAGGCATAGTCGATGGTTGACAGACGGTGGGCGATAACAAAAGAGGTTCTTCCTTTCATCAGATTCTCCAACGCTTGCTGCACAACACGCTCGGCCTGGGAATCCAGGGCTGAGGTGGCCTCATCCAGTATGAGGATCGGCGCATCTTTGATCAACGCCCTGGCAATACAGATCCGTTGCTTTTCCCCGCCGGACAGCCGTGAGCCCAACTCCCCGATAACGGTATCAAACCCTTTGGGAAATCCTGTTATGAAATCATAGGCAAAGGCGGCTTTGGCTGCTTTTTCTATTTCACCGTCCGTGGCATCCATTTTCCCATACCGGATATTTTCTTTCACGGTTTCATTAAACAGGATCGGCTCCTGGGTCACAATGGAGATATGGTCTCTCAAACTTTTAATGGACAGGTCCCGGACATCGGTGCCGTTGATCAGAACAGAGCCTTTACTGACATCGTACAGACGGGGAATCAGGTTCACCAGGCTTGTTTTACCGCCGCCGCTCATCCCCACAAGAGCCAGGACTTCACCCGGTGCAACATTCAGGTTTATATCAGTCAGTGCTGGATCTTCCTCTTTATTATAGGAAAATCCCACATGTTCGAACCGGACAGGAAGTTTTCTTCCCGATAACACTTTGGCATCTTTTTTATCGACAATATCCGTTTCCTGTTCCAGGATCTCAAAAATGCGTTGCGTGGCTGCCACACCCTCCTGGATGGTGTTGTTGAGTTTTGACAATTTTTTCACCGGATCATAGAGCATCATGACCGCTGCCAGAAATGAGAAAAATGTTCCTGGCGTGGATATCCCGTTGATCACCCGCATCCCCCCGAACCAGATAATAAATGCGATCCCAAGCCCCCCTAAAAATTCCATCACAGGAGATGACAGGGCTTTGGCTACAATCTTTTTTAATTCCAGCCTGAACAGCTCCCGTGTCTTTTCTTTGAACCGCTCCTTTTCAAAATTCTGGAGGTTGAAAATCTTGATGACTTTAGCACCGGTAAAGGTTTCGTGCAGAAAGGTGGTCACATCTGCCATGGTCTCCTGGGTGCCGGTGGAAAACTTCCTGACCCGTCTTCCGAACAGGACAATGGGATAAAACGCAATGGGAAGTACAATAAACGCCCCCAACGCCAGTCTCCAGTCCCGGTAAAAAATAACTATTAAAAGGGCGATCACCGTAAAAAAATCACGAAACACATTGATCACTGCCGTGGACACCATGCCTTTAACCACATTAACATCATTGGTAATACGGGACATCAGGTTGCCGGTTTTTTCGCTGTGGATAAATGAGATGGGCAGATCTGTTATTTTAAAATAGAGCGCATCCCTGAAATACCGGATTATCTTCTCCCCGATATAATTCATCAGATACTCGGCACCGTAAGCGCCCATACCCTTCATCAGAAAAACAAGGATTGCCAGCCCCGGCAGCAGCAGCAGCATTTCCCTGTTTTTGTTGATAAAAATATCATCCATGATCGGCTTGATCAATAACGGCATGGCGCCGCTGGCTGCGGCCACCACAACCATGCACAATGAGGCGAGAATAAACCGCACCTTATATTCCATGACAAGGGAATAAATCTTTTTGCGGCGCGCCTTTGACAGACTTGGATTTTTATGTGCCATAAAGTTTTATCTATCTTACCTATAAGTATTGTCAATAAATAAAAAACATGAGAGCATATGCTCCCATGATAAAGAATGCCTTTATACTCAATTTTTTCAAATTTTACAATCTTCTGTGGTCGATAGCACTGCCTTTCTTGAAGAAAAACAAGCGCCTTTCCCACGGGTTTGAAAAAAGAGTTGAAACCAACCATCTTGAAAAAGCCGACATCTGGCTCCAGGCGGCTTCAGCCGGTGAATCCTACCTTGCCGTAGAAATTATCAAAACGCTTACCCCGGATTCAAAACTTGGCATCCTTGTCACCACCATTACCTCCCAGGGCCGGGACATTTTATTGCAGCACCTGGGAGAGAAAAATATTCACCCTAACATTGACTGCCGGATTGACTGGTTTCCCTTTGACAAGCCCGCCATCATGGAAAAGGCCGTCCAGCAAATCCAGCCCAAAGCCATGGTGCTTTTGGAAACCGAAATGTGGCCGGCCCTGCTGTTTTACCTTAAAAAAAACAACGTCCCCATTGCCATTATCAATGCAAGGCTTTCCCGTGGCAGCTATAACGGCTATAAATGGACACGCTTTTTGTGGAAGCACCTTTACCCTGATCTGATCTGCACCACATCCCAAAGAGATGAAAAAAGGTATCAGTCCCTGTTTGCCAAAAGCCGTGTAACACAGATGAACAATATCAAGTTTGAGACCCTGGATGAACCGGACAGAACAATACCGGACCAGCCTGATCTTGATCATATATTTCCAGGAAAACTGCCTGTCACCATTCTTGCCTCCATCCGAAAGCCCGAGGAAAAACAGGTGCTGCAGATCGTAAAAACAGTGAAACAAGAATTTCCCAACCAGATCATTGCAATCTTCCCTAGGCATATGCATCGTCTTGATGCCTGGAAAAGGCATCTCACTGCCCTGCATCAATCCTTTGAACTGCGTTCCGATATCACAAAACCTGTGACCGGCCCCACCACGATCCTCTGGGACAGTTTCGGCGAATTAAAAAAAGCCTATGACCATGCTTCTGTTGTGTTCGTCGGCGGTAGCCTTAAACCTTTGGGCGGCCAGAATTTTCTGGAACCTGCCATGCTGGGAACGCCGACGGTGACTGGACCATTTTATGATGATTTTGCCTGGGTGGGCGAAGAACTTTTTGACCGTAAGATTGTCGCAAAGAAAAAAGACTGGCAGGCTGTGGTCACCACTATTGTTAAAAACCTCAACACCGGAGCTGATGACAGGTTACAAAAAAAAGCCGAAGCACGGGACTATCTTCTTTCACGCAAAGGAGGTACAAAGTCCGCCTGTGAGAGCATCATGCCCCTTTTGCAACCTGATTAGCAAAAACAAATGTGTATCAGACATGCAAAAATTTCATACATCCGTCAATGAGCATGCTTGACATCGGGTCTTAAACCGCTCTATACCCATTTTAATAAAGCTGCCCCAATCCAATAGACAGCTTTGCTGACCCGTAAAACGATGTAGTTTATTCACAAAAAAGGAAAACTCCATGAATTTCACAAAATTTCCCAGACGGTCTTACATTCAATACCCCACCCCCATCGAACCGATGCCGGCTTTAAGCCGGGCATTGGGCAACAAGGTTAATCTATATGTCAAAAGAGATGACCTGCTGCCGGGGGCTGCCGGGGGCAACAAAACAAGGAAGCTTGAGTTCTGTATGGCAGATGCCCTTGAACAAAACGCCGATGCCGTTATCACCTGCGGCGCCATCCAGTCCAACCACTGCCGTTTGACCCTGTCCTGGTGCGTCAAGGAAGGCGTTGACTGCCACCTGGTATTAGAGGAGCGGGTGGCCGGCACCTATAACGACAAGGCTGCGGGCAACAATTTTTTGTACCAGCTCATGGGGGTCAAGAGTATTGAAGTGGTAGAGGGCGGTACCGATATGGAGGCGGCCATGGAAAAAAAGGCAGATGAACTCAAAAAACAGGGGAAAACTCCCTACATTATCCCGGGCGGGGCATCCAACGCCATCGGTGCTCTGGGGTATGCCGCCTGTGCTTTAGAAACTATGGGTCAGCTCAATGAAGGCCAGCTTGCCATTGATCATATCATCCTACCCTCAGGTTCCACCGGCACCCATGCCGGGATGCTGGCCGGAATGACCGGCATGAATGCCCATATCCCCATCAGCGGCATCAATGTGTCCCGGGAAAAGGTTATCCAGGAAGAGATGGTCTTTGACCTGGCCTGTGAAACAGCAACGAAACTGGGGGTTGAAAATGCGGTTCAAAAAAAGGACGTCACCTGTTTTGACCAGTATGTGGGCCCGGGGTATTCTCAGCCCACTGAATCAATGGTGGAGGCTGTCACCCTTTTTGCCCGGACCGAAGCGATCCTTTTGGACCCTGTTTACTCAGGCAAGACTGCCGCAGGGCTCATTGATCTGGTTCGAAGCAACTATTTCCCTGAAGGGTCCAACATCCTGTTCCTGCATACCGGCGGATCCCCGGCCCTGTTTGTGTACATGGATTCGTTCAGGTAAACCATGACTACAAAAAAAGAAAAAACCGTGGGTATTATCGGCGGGATGGGGCCGGACGCTACCGTGGATCTGATGCAGCGGATCATAAAACTGACACCGGCCATTGATGACGCAGACCATATCCACTGCATCATCGACAATAATCCCAAAATCCCTTCCCGGATCAAGGCCATCATCGAGGGGATTGGTGAGGATCCCGGCCCCTGCATGGCAGCGATGGCACAAAGGCTTGAAGCATGTGGCGCTGATGTTTTGGCCATTGCCTGCAACACGGCCCACCACTATTTTCAAAGGATTCAAAATGCGGTCCGCATCCCTGTGATCCACATGATAGATGCCGTACTGGACCAAATCCGGAAAATTGACCCTGACTGTCGACAGGTGGGCATCCTGGCATCTCCGGCCATCAGAATAACCAAGATATATGAACAAAAATTTACACCGGCAAATATTAAAATAATTTTTCCGGACCCGGATTTTCAGCAGACCCTGTTTCGTGTTATTAAAAAAATAAAAGCCGGTAACACCGATGAATCCGTTCATAAATCTTACCAAAAAGTCTGTTGTCACCTGGCCGGCAAAGGTGTTGACCTGGCGATTATCGGCTGCACGGAACTGAGTGCATTGAATGCAAAAACAGATATTGATACCGTGGATGCCGCCCAGGCACTGGCAAAACGAATCGTCACCCACGTCAAGGGGAAGACGATTTAAATCCAGGTAATAGTAATCCGGATAAGGTTTACACGTATCTTTGCTTGACTTGCCACTATTTTGGATAGATATTGATACAATAGATCTGTATTTGGATGTGCAACCATAAGGGCTCACTCAAAAATAACTTTACATTTTGAGAGCCGATTCATCCTGCGCACCAGCGTTGTGAAAACACGACATATCTTGATATGTCTTAGTTTCCACGCCTTGCTGGGCAGGCGACTCAACTCGCAAAATTGGTAATTAATTATTGAGAGAACCCTAAGCCTTGAAAGGAATTACACGATGGAATTTTTCGAACTGCTCAAGAAAAGAAGATCCTGCAGGGGATTTGATAAAACCCCGGTCAGTGCTGAAAACACGGATGCCATTTTGGAGGCAGCCCAGTGGGCACCCAGCCCTTTGAACATGCAGCCCTTCCAGTTTATTACGGTCACCGATGCAACCTTGAAAGCCCAGATCCAGAAAACCGGTCTTGAGGCAAAACAGACCGTTGTGGATAACAATGGTCCGGCCTGGGCAGAAAAATACCCCATGGGATTTGTGGCAGATGCCCCCTTAATTGTGGTCGTGGTCTATGATCCTGAAAAAGGCGGGCTGGGAAACTATTTCAACATGCCCCACGGCGCCCTGCAGGCCACATCTGCGGCCATTCAAAACATGATGCTCCGCGCCACCGAACTGGGAATGGATTCGTTGTGGTTCACCTTTTTCAATCCTGCCAGTTTAAGACCCGTACTCGACATACCGGAAAATCTTGATGTTGCCGGTGCCATCCTGATTGGCAAACCGGCCATGACCGCCAAATCACCCGGCAGGAAAGCACCGATTGTCCATAAGGAAAAATTTACACCACCCTCTGAATAGAACGTTGTTTATACACAGCCTAATCAGGCATGTGGGCAGGTTCCGGCAATCACCGGGACCTGCCTTTTTTTATGCTGGCTAAGGAACCCGGCTAAGGTTGGGATAACTCTGCAATCGACCGGTCAATTCTTTGTATAATATCGTCATCTATGGTTTTGCCATAGATGATATACCGTTTATTACCCTGTGGAATGTCCGGTTTTGATATGGTCACAAATGCTTTGGGATCTGTGTCAGCCTTTACCAGCATGGTATTGATCTCTTCCGGGGCAACCAGCATGTACGATGCGCGATTGATTAAAAGCAGATGGGGCAGAACAGATTGATCACTTGATATCCTATGGATTCTGGGGGCATAATTATTGATCCAGGTGTCAATGGTCGTTCCGTAGGAAAAGGCTTCAATCTTGGCCATGATCAGGGATTGGTCAAAAAAGACATCTTTAAGACCTGTGTATTCTTCAATCCGGGCCTGGTGTGTTTTGGTGGTGAGAATCACCAGGGGTTTATTCTGGTAAATCGGACGACTGAATTTTGCAAATTTTTCCCTTTCCGTTGTTTTAAACCAGCCAATGGAACAGACTTTTCTTTTGGGATCTTTCACATAATACAAAATTCGCTGGGGAGGCACCTCTACGAATACTGGCGAGATACCGGCATCGACAAATATTTTTCGCGTCAGTTCAATCAACAGCCCGGTGGCCTTGTCGCCCACTGTGTCATAATAGGGCGGGCGCTTAAAATAAAGCGCGACAAGCCTTTCATCCTGTGCTGCAGCCAACGGTGCTGTCAGGATAAGACAAAGCGAGGTGATAAAAAATGTTATGTTTTTATTAATCGTCATGATCATGATATTTCACAAACACTATAGTGATTCTCAAAAATATGTTCCTAAAAAAACATACAAGAAAAGAATCACTTAAAAACAAGTCGATTGTCACTCAACGGGTTTTATAATGTGAGTGATAGAAAACCATATTCTTGTACCGGAACGTTTTTATAGGATTTGCTATAAAACTCCTTTTATTCAAATTACACAAGAAAATCAAGATATTAAAATCAAACACCTTGTGTAGCCCTTAATTCTTTGATTATTGTCTTTGACCTTCGAATCCGAATAATATATAGTTAGATCATTCCAATTGACTTCATTTCCAATACTTTTTTGAATCGGCTTTCCACACCATCACAGGCTGGCTTTTTTTGTCCGGTTTCTGTTCTGACTTTGGACCTGCAGTTATCTGACACTGCACAATCCGTAACGGGTATCGTAAACGAACCTTTAACCCAAATGCTGTCTTTTAATCTAAATGGAAAGGAGAAACTTATGGAGACCCACAACCTTCATTACGAAACCATTACCCGACTGACCACAGCCATTTCTCAATGCAAAGACCCTGAAGAAGTTGCCTTGATTACGGCAGAAAGCGTGAAAACAGCGTTTAATGCCAAGGGCTGCTGTGTTTTTCTGGTGGACAGAGAAACACGAAAACTCGGGCTGGTAGCGTCAATGGGATTAAGCCAGGAATACCTGAACAAAGGCCCTACTCATTTTAAGCAGGCCATCAAGGAGGCCAGGGACGCCGTCCCCATCGCCATCTATGATGTGATGGATGACCCCAGGATCGAGTATCCGGAAGAAGCCCAGAAAGAAGGGATTGCTTCCCTGCTCGGCGTACCCATTATCAGCCACAATAAAATCATCGGCGCCCTGCGTGTCTATACGGCAACCCCATGGGAGTGTTCCCAGACCGACATTACCGTAATTCAGGCGGTCGCGCTGATATGCGGCATGGCCATGGACATGTGCCGGATGTATAAAGGCTATAAAACCAGCATAGAGATATTGAAAAACATGAGAGATGCATCCAGTTTCAGCACCAACAAATGGACACCCTATGAAGGCGTCCCCAAAAGTGTGGATCAATCCATTTGTGACTATTAAAACGATATTGTTTTAATTATTTAAGATAGCTTAATAAAAATAAAGGGGTGGCATTACAGTCGCAGCATAACTGAAATGCGAATTTGGGGGTAAAAGCACAGGCAGCCGGGCGATCCCGCCCGGCTGCCTGGTTTTTTATATCAATTGTTTTTTATGAGTCCAGTACCCCGTCCAGTTCATGCTTTAATGACCGGTTCATCAGACGCTGTACGGTCTCTTTCACGCTTAAACCATCAAAAAGCACGGCATAGACTTCATTGCATATGGGAAGGTCAACGCCCAATTTTTTTGAAAGATTGTATACGGACCGGGTGGTTTTCACCCCTTCGGCCACCATTCTCATCTCAGAAATAATTTCGTCTAATTTTTTACCCTGGCCGATCTGTTTTCCAACAGTGTAATTTCGGCTCAACGCGCCTGTGCATGTCAGCAAAAGATCCCCCACGCCGGCAAGACCGGACAGGGTTAAAGGATCGGCGCCCATTCGGGTACCAAGCCGGTTCATCTCTGTCAGCCCCCGTGTAATAAGAGCAGCTCTCGGGTTCAGCCCCATATTCATCCCGTCACAGATACCCGCGGCAATTGCCAGGACATTTTTCATGGCGCCGCCAATCTGGGTACCCACGGGATCATCATTAACATAGACCCGAAAACTCGGGCAGGAGAATATTGTTTGTACATATTCGGCCACCTCCCGACTTATGGAGGCTGCAGCAACCACAGTGGGGACTTTGGCTGCCACCTCTTTGGCAAAACTGGGGCCGGACAATACCGCCAGATTCTTTTCAGGAAGAAAATCGATAATTTGTTTTAAAATCTGGGTCATGGTCAAATGGGTTTTATTTTCAATACCCTTTGAAGCTGTCACCACAACCGTGTCAGGATGAATAAACGGTTTCATCTGCTGAGCCATATTCCGCATGCAGTGTGAAGGCACCACCACCAATACTAGATCTTTATTCTCTACAGCCTGTTGGATGTCATTTGTTGGAGTGATGTTATCCGGCAAGGTAAAACCGGGCAGAAAAACTTTGTTTTCTCTATTTTCTTCTATCTGCTCTTTCACTTCGGGTTCAAAGACCCATAAATCAAGATCAATTCCTTTATCGGCAAGCAATTTTGCAAGGGCGGTTCCCCAGCTGCCTGCGCCGACCACCCCAATTTTTGGTATTGCTGAATCTAATTTCCCACTCATTCTTATTTGATTTCCTTTCCGATCACTGCCAGGCGTGTTCCCCGCCTTAATTTGAGCATAAATGGTTGTTTATACATCAGATCAACCAACGGATCAATGGGTTTTATGAAAGCGCAATCCAAATGCCGCGGGTCAACGGCCCAAGGTCCTGCGGATTTAATTGAAAAACGGCATTGGGGGTACCTGCCGCCACCCATATTTGATCATGGTTTTTTAAATCGGGATCAAGGATTGTAAATAATGGGGTGTCATGCCCCACCGGCGGTATCCCGCCAATGGCAAAACCGGTCAGAGCCTTGATCTTTTTTCCTTTTGCCTGGATCAATTTTTTCCCAACACTTTTTTCGATTGTGTCAACATTAACTCGGTTGATTCCCGATGCAATGACCAGTATGGGGTCATCAGTATTGGCATCCACAAACACCAGGGATTTTGCTATTTGTGCTTCGGCGCAGCCAATGGCACTGGCAGCTTCCTTTGCAGTGCGGGTGGAGTCAGGCAGTTCTTTAACTTTGAAAGCATACCCTTTTGCCTCAAGCACCGCCTGTACTCTTTTTGCTTTTTTGCTCAATGCTTGTGTCATTTTATAACAGCCTTTTTGGCATTTCCTATTTTATTTTCTCTGGATAGACCGGCAGGGTCTCTGTTGTTTCCAGATATTCATCCAAATCGCTTGTTTTGACGACGCTGCAGTCACTAAACAATACTGACCCCTGTTTATTGCCAAAGCGCAGCCTTTGAATAAAGATCCTGACAAGTTTGTCCTCTTTAAAAATAAAAAGAAACTCTTTACCGGTTCTGTCAGAACTTATCCAGCGATCCGAGGCAGACAGCTGTTCGGTCATTTTTAATTTTTTACGGGAAGTTTTAGCGATCATCCCATCCGGACTGCATGTTTTTATCTGCCGCATGGTCTTTTGAAGGTTTATCTGCCGGAGAACCGAGGCTTTTGACTGACCTATCTGGAACTCTTTATATCCTTTGTGCCGGTAGGAATAAATACCTGTAGGATGCATGCCCACAAATTCCACCATCACCGCCACGGCAATCAGGATAACAGCCATTGACAGCTGTAGCACTCTTTGATTTTTTTTATTCTTCTTTTTCATCTGCCTCCATGGCACTCATATAATTTGCGTTGCTTATCATTACAATATTTTCAGGCGTTTGAAAAGACGGCACCGGGATTACAGCCGCTTTCAATCCCCACGTGCCATGCCAACACCTTTTATACCGTCTTTATCGGCAACTACCGGATATTATTCCCTTGACAGAGGCCACGGCTTTGATTAATGACATTGAAATGATGCCGGACAAGCAAATACAATCCCAGTTGACCCAGGATCAAAATCCCTGGCCTGCGTTTAAAACCCTTCCGGCAAATATCGTTATCCCGGCGATCCTTACCATTGTCCTGTTTATCATGACCATTTACCTTGTCATGATTCCATTGCTTGAAAAAAACATGATGAAGACTAAAAGAGAAGGCATCCGGCATATTACACAAAGTGCCTGGAGTGCACTGCAATTGTTTCATTCACGGGAACTGACAGGCCGTGCCACACAACAGGAGGCCCAGAACGCTGCCATGGAACATTTTCAGCAGATTCGATACGGACCTGAGCAGGCTGATTATTTCTGGATCAACGATATGGGCCCGAACATGGTCATGCACCCATACCGCCCGGATCTTGTGGGAACCGACATTTCCGGATTCCAGGACCCGTCGGGTAAACGACTCTTTGTGGAAATGGTAAACACCGTGAAAAAGAACGAAGAGGGGTTTGTTGACTATATGTGGCAATGGAAAGACAAGTCAGAAAAAATTGTCCCGAAAATTTCCTTTGTAAAAGCCTTTGCGCCGTGGGGATGGGTCATCGGTACCGGCATTTATGTGGAAGACGTCCGTGAAGAAATCCAGGCCATTACCCGGCAGATAACCGTAGCCTGTTCAGGCATATTAATCCTTTTCATCATGCTGTCTGGATATATCGTCTGGCAGGGAACCAAAGCCAGAAAAGAGCAGATGGCTGCTATGGCACATGCCCGTTTAAAAGAGAAACAACTGGTCCAGGCAGACAAGATGACTTCTTTGGGAATCCTGGTGGCCGGTGTGGCCCATGAGGTCAACAACCCGGCAACCTCCATCATGCTTAATGCACCCAATCTTAAAAAGGCCTGGCAGGAATTTAGTCCGGTCCTGCATGCCCATTTTGAAGCTCATCCGGATATACGGGTCTGTAATATGTCTTATTCGGAATTGGATCAGCGGATCGCGTTGATGCTGAACTCAATCGAGGACAGTGCGGCAAGAATCAAAAAAATAATTACTGAACTTAAAGATTTCTCGCGGCCTTCAGGTGCCGACATAAACCAAATGGTTGACGTCAATGCGATGATCAGGAAATCTCTTGGACTGCTCGCCTCTCTGCTTAAAAAATCAACACGCCACTTTTCCACAAGACTGAAAAGCAGCATCCCTGAAATAGAGGCCAATGAGCAGAAGCTGCAGCAGATTGTCATTAACCTGATCGTTAACGCATGTCAGGCACTGGAACACCCAGATCAATCCATTGCCGTTTCCACCGGTTTCTCAGAATCGTCAAACTCTGTAATTATCACTGTATCAGATACGGGGCCTGGCATTGATGAGGAGGATCTCTCCAAAATTGTAGAACCGTTTTTCACCACAAAGCGGGATGATGGTGGAACAGGACTGGGTTTGTCAATTTGTGAAAAAATTGCTAATGATCATCATGGAACATTAACTTTTACATCCGGTAAAAGCCAGGGCATGACTGCTACTCTCCGCCTGCCTGCTTTTCAACCGGACAAAAAAACAGCAGAGTCGTAACATGATAGATCAAGACCAGACAATGGGGCGTCCTATTTTCATCATAGATGACGAACCGGAAATATTGCTTGCCGTAGATACCAGCCTTAGAATGGCCGGTTTTAGTAATACCGTTACCATCAGTGATTCAAGGGATGTCATCCGCCGGATGGAACGGCAGATACCCTGCCTTGTCATCCTCGATCTGAATATGCCCCATATCAACGGTGGCAGAATCCTGAAAATGATCCGGAAAACTTACCCTAAAATGCCGGTTATCATACTCACCGGGGCTATTGATGTGGAGACGGCTGTTAAATGTATGAAAATAGGGGCTATTGACTATATTTTGAAGCCGGTTGAAGAGGACCGTCTTCTGGCTGCTGTAAAACAGGCGCTTGAATACAACAATCTTATGAACAAAACGCGTGTGCTCTCGTCAGGTGAACTCTTTTCCCAGATCAAACACCCCAAAGCTTTCTCTCACATTATCACCCAGGATAAAAAAATGCATAGCATTTTTCATTATGTAGAAGCGGTGGCCCCCTCCCTGCAGCCGGTTTTGATTTTCGGGGAAACCGGCGTAGGAAAAGAACTGATTGGAAACGCAATTCATACCCTGAGCAACCGGGAAGGCAAACTTATCGTTGTTAATGTAGCAGGGCTTGACGATAATATTTTTTCAGACACCCTTTTCGGCCATGTTGCCGGCGCATTTACCGGTGCTCAGAAATCCCGGCCCGGCCTGATTGAGCAGGCAGCGGGAGGCACATTGTTTTTAGACGAGATAGGAGATCTTACCCTGACCTCACAGGTTAAGCTGCTCCGCCTTCTCCAGGAGGGCGAGTATCTTCCATTGGGGTCGGACAATACAAGACAGTCTGATGCCAGGATTATTGCGTCCACCAACCTGGATTTATGGTCTCTTGAGAAAAAAGGCAAATTCAGAAAAGATCTGATCTACAGGTTGTCTACACACACCCTGACACTTCCACCTTTGCGGGAACGGTTGCTGGATCTTCCGTTGCTGCTTGACCGGTTTATCTGTGAAGCCGCAGATGAGCTAGACAAACCCATCCCGGATATCCCCAAAGCCCTGATTGAGAAGATGGAAGCTTATCCTTTCAAAGGCAATATCCGGGAGCTGAAATCAATGGTGCACGATGCCATGTCCCGGTACAAAAAGGGGCTGATATCAGCCAACCTGTTTAAGGAACTGGGGAACCTGTCTGATGACCTGTCCGTCACAGAGAACGGGATTAAGCAAAAACTGCCGACTCTGAAACAGGCATCCAACGAGCTGGTGGAGCAGGCCATGGCCCAGACCCGGGGCAACCAGTCTGCAGCAGCAAAAATCCTGGGGATCTCCCAGCAGGCATTGAGCAAACGGCTCCAAAAATTAAAAGAGCAGAATAAGAGCTGACCTGCAAATTATTTTCCCTTGCCGCTATTCATCTTCACCTGATCAAACTGTTACAACCTATGTTGTAAATACAACTTAAGTTGTAGTGTGATTACGCTTTCGCTGTTTTAGCCCGCCTTCAGAGCCCTCACTTTATATATCACAACTTTTGTTGTAATCTGATGCCAACATCTTTTTACACACGATATAAAAATTTCCCTTTAATTTCAGAGCATTAATCCGAACTACCGTTTCTGGCACGGCCATTGCTCTAATACAAAATGAATGACAATCATTAATTTAAGGAGGCTTCAAAGATGAACCAAGTAAAAAACCTCGGATGGCGGGTAACAATGGCAGGGTTAGGCATTAATCTGGCCTTGGGCATTCTTTACACCTGGAGTATTTTTAAAATGACGATCAAAGAATCCATTGTGTCAGGAGACGGTGTGTACAATTGGAGCCTTGCCTCTTTGAACGACCCCTATGCGGTCTGCTGTCTGGTATTTGCTTTTACCATGATCATTGCCGGCCGTGTCCAGGACACTTTAAGTCCCCGGATAACCGCCGTTATCGGCGGTATTTTCACCGGAACCGGATTGATAATGATCGCATTTTCCAATCTTTGGGGCAGCTGGATTGTCGGGTTCGGGTTTTTCATGGGTATAGGGCTTGGGTTTGGGTACGCTTCTGCCACCCCGCCGGCCATCAAATGGTTTCCCCCTGCCAAAACAGGCATGATTGCCGGTATTGTCGTGGCGGGTTTTGGTCTGGCCTCTGTATATATTGCGCCTTTGGCAATACTTCTAATAGAATCATTCGGTCTCTCCCAGTCAATGATGATATTCGGTATCGCATTCCTGATTGTTGTGTCGATACTGGCTCAGTTTCTTGTAAATCCACCGGATGGATATGTACATCCCGATACGGTGCAAAACAACACTGCAGCAGCAAACACTTTGATTGACTATTCTCCGAAGCAGATGATGAAAACAGCTGCATTTTACAAATTGTGGGTAATGTTCTGCGTTGGATCAGGCGCCGGGTTGATGATTATCGGTGGTGTCGCAGGAATGGCGAAACAGGGAATGGGTCAAATGGCATGGATTGTGGTGGCATTAATGGCAGTTGGAAACGCTTCAGGTCGAGTTGTTGCCGGTATACTTTCCGATAAAATAGGGCGTGAAAGAACGCTTTGTATCATGATGGTTTTCCAGGCAGCTGTCATTGCCTCTCTGATGTTCATAACGCCGGAACAGGTCATGCTGATTGTTATCGCTGCTACATTGATCGGTTTCAATTACGGTACGAATCTGTCCTTGTTCCCCTCTGCAACCAAAGACTATTTCGGGCTTAAAAATTTCGGTACCAATTACGGCCTGGTGTTCTCAGCCTGGGGCGTGGGCGGCTTTGTCTTCCCCAGGGTTTCCCAGAT
>CAZLTD010000070.1:0-28340 GCA_964562385.1 uncultured Desulfobacula sp. | reverse complement strand
GATTCAGGTCCATTATATTTAACATCTTTAAATGCAAAAAATTCACGGTTTACGTGGGTAACAGTAATATCTAAAAAAACTTTTATACCAGCTTTAGGTGCACTTTTAATAATGTCATTTAATTTAATAAATTTTTTTTGTTTGTGAATTTTTACTCTAAACGGCGGTTTAATGCCCTGCCACTATCTGTTTCATTGGTGGCCGCCGGTTGTGAGTACGAGTGCCAGGTAATGGATAATCGTTGGGGTGAAACACCTTTTTTCTTAATATAGTTTAACCCTGCTGTAGCTCTTCTTTTTGAAAGATCGATATTGTAATCCATGCTCCCGTAGTTGTCAGTATGACCGCTTATATGCAGGTTCAAAAAATCATGTTTGTTCAGCAGCGCAACCACTTTATCCAATAACCGGATACCCTCAGGTTTTATATCTGTTTTGTCAAAATCAAAAAGCAGGTTGCCAAGCACAATTAGTTTCCAGCACCCGTTTTCATCCACCGGGAGCCCTGGTTCGGTGCCCGGGCAATCGTCTCTAAAATCCGGGACACCGTCATTGTCCGTATCTTTGGTCAGAAAAATATCGGTCACCAATTCATCCATCGGCTGTTTGGCAAGCAGTGTGTCTCCAATTACGGATAAGCCGCACTTACCGGCAGATGCAATTTTATCCATGATTTCTTTCCCTTCAGGATCATTGCCGATATGAATTGTATAGATGCATATATCATCACCGTATCTTGCCTTAAGATCCTTTGAGGCAACAACCTCTTTGGGACCCATGTCTTTTCCGTCACTGATGATAATGACTGCTTTTTTACCGGTCAGTTTGAACATGTCTTTGCCGACATTTTCCAGGGTCGGCGACAGGGGACTTGCGCCGTCTGCGTCAAAAATTTTTTCGATGGTACGGGAGAATTCTTTGCGGTCATAGGCGTCGGGGCCTACAGTCAAACGAGAATGGACAGGATATCCGAATGTCCTGAATATGCCGGTGTATTTCAGGTCTGGAATGGTTTGGTTAAAACCATTGACCAGTTGTTTAGCAAAATCAAATTTATTGTAAAGATAGTCCTGGTGGCATTCGTTACAGCGCATTGGGGGCATCTCTTCCCCTGTCGGGGCAAATTCTCTGCCACCATGTTTTTGGGCATGCGTTTGGGCAAAATCACTGTTTTTGTATGCAGTATGACATGAAATGCAATCATCCGATGCCTCATATGTTTCGGTCATGGAGGCGGACGGATCAAAAATGATAGCGAAGTTTTCTATCTTTTTCATCATTCCGGAAGTGTCAACAGGCTCAAATTTATCCAGGGAGAATGTGTGATACTTGGCGGGTTTCGAATTAAGAGAGTCAGGTTCCTGCAAAGGCTGGGAGGAGCGATTGCTGCACCCTGAAAAAAATAGAAAAAGCATCAGGATGATAATGGTGAAGATTGATCCAGATCGCATATAATTTCTCCTTAATCTTTCAGCACATGGTTGAAAAGTGTTTGTTAATTTTATTTGCCCTCAACGGATCATACTGATATTTTTACAGATTATTTAATAATTTTACCTAGCTATCTCTAATTTCAACTGCCTTGTCAATAGATAAATGTAGATTAACGATAAGAATCTTAAGGCCCGATAGTGAGTGCCAACAATGGTTTCACGGATTTCAAGTTGTTTTTTTACTGAATTTTGGATGCCGCATAATTGAGGAAAAGGTCAGTCTTGTAAATTTGGAAGATGGCTAAAGTCTAATTTTTTCAGATGGTTGGCTGCGGGTTCTCTGTTTTTAAACACACCGATATAGATCCTGTAAACAAGATTATCTCCTTGTTTTACCGGTAGAAAAAAAATGGTCTGTTCAATGGTACCCAAGCCGTCTATGGTTTTTTGCACTTCAGCGTAATTATAGTGTGATGAGTAATGAATATGATAGTTTCCAGTTGCATTTTTTACAATCAGATCCTCTTTTTTTAGGATTGGAAGCGATATGTTTTGACCTTTATATATCTTATTGATGTTTTTGATTTTGGGATTAACCATGTGAATCAGATCAATCATCATGTCGCTGTCAGTATTAAATTCTTTTTTGGCAATACGCAGGATATAGTCACCGGGCTGAACCTGCCGTTGCTGTTCAGATGATTTTTCAATGAGTTGTGCATGATTGTTTTCGATATTCAGGATCGGTTTAAACGGCAATTTTTCATATTGTTGTGGAACTTGTGGGGGGCTTTCTTCTTTAGCCAATGCAACACCGGTTGTCATGCCTTTTTTGATAAGGTCCGGTTCCGGTTGCACTACTTGGGTGACCGGTTGTCTGGAAGGCTTTGGTTTGATTTTATACTCATAAACTTCTGTCTGGCGAGGTTGCGCCCTGGTCGTGACTGCACTGAAGGTCTGGCTGTAAAGCTGGGGATCAAGATAATAAAATATGCAGAATACTAAAATACTAGCAGCAAGGGTTGCCCATAGTATTTTGTGGGTTTTATGCACAGCCTTTTTTGCCGGTATGGAAGGTACTCCGGATTCCATATCAGAAATGACTTCTTTGATGATTTTGGGGCCGATGACTGATTTGTCCAGAGCAAAACCTATGAGCAAAGCATTGTCACAGATATGATTGATCACCCGTGGAACACCTTGGCTTTTCTCCCATATTTTCTTTAGTGCCGCCTGTGAAAAAATAGGGGCGGTTGCCCCGGCAATTTTAAGACGATGCTGGATAAATTCAAAGCAGTTCGCCCTGTTGAATGCAGTTAAATATCGATTGAAAACGATTCTCTGCTTCAATGGTCGCTGGGAAGCTTTATTCAGTAAATCGTGGATTTCATTCTGGCCCACCAGAACAATTTGGATAAGCTTTCTTTTTTCAGATTCAATGTTTGACAGAATTCGAATATCCTCAAGCGAGTTTTCGCTTAAAAGATGCGCTTCATCTATAATGAGAACGGCTTTTTTCCCCTTTTTATCCTTTTGTATCAGTTTGTCGCGAATTTTGTTTAAAAGATTAGGTTTGTTAAATTGGGCAGGATCAATATCCAGTTCTGATGACAATTGGTGAATAATCTCATCAAAATTGGTTCGGGGATTAATAATATGAAGGACAATGTTTGCAGGTTCAATCTGCCTTAAAAGCGCATATATAAGTGTTGTCTTCCCAGTTCCAATATCTCCTGAAACCAGGATGAACCCCTTGGCGGAATCTATACCGTAAACAAGAGAGGACAATACTTCTCTGTGCATTTTGGAGAGAAATAAAAAGTGAGGATCCGGTGTGTTCTCAAAGGGCCGGCGGGCTAGACCATATTTTTTTTTGTACATGATTTACAAACCTTTAATGGAGATCTTTACACAAGTAACAAGGTTCCATTCAGAACGCATCGGTTGCGTATTCGCCTGGATATTTATCATGAATTTAAATAAACCCTTTTTGACTGATGAAAAGCATGACTTCCTGGGCTGCCTCATCAGGGGTAAGATTGGTGGTGTCGATAGACAATTCCGGTTTAGAGGGGGTTTGATAGGGGTCATCTATCCCGGTGAAATCTTTGATGAGGCCCGCACGGGCTTTGGCGTACATGCCTTTTCGATCACGTTTTTCACACTCCTTAATGGGGGTGGCCACATGAATTTCAAAAAATCCACCATGGGTTTCAATGGATTGCCTGATCTGCTGTCGTGTCTTTTCATAGGGGGCAATCGGGGCGCATATGGCAATGCCCCGGTTCTTTGTTATTTCGGACGCCACAAATCCGATTCGTTTCACATTGATATCCCTATGCTCCTTGGAAAAATTAAGTTCCGATGACAGATTTCTTCGAACAATATCACCATCTAACAGTGAGACCGGCCGGGTACCGATTTCTAGAAATTTTGAATAGAGGATATTGGCGATGGTTGACTTGCCGGCCCCTGAAAGACCTGTACAGAAAATGGTGAGCCCCTGTTTTGAGGGCGGCGGATATGATTTTTGAAGTTCTTTGGTTACCTCGGGAAACGTGGCCCAGTCAGGCACTTTTTTGCCGGAACGGATTCGTTTCTGGATATCGGTTCCGGAAAAAGAGATCATATCTGTATTTTGGGGAACCTCGGATGCCAGGCGGTATTCATCTTCAAAGGGCAGATAAACCATCTCTTCAAAAGAAACCGTTTCAACCCCCATCTCTTTGGATGCTGTCTGGGCCAGCGTAGTTGCTTCATCATAGCTGTAAAATGGGTTGTCGCCGTTGTCGGGCGACGCATGCTGGTGGCCGATGATAAAATGGGTGCAGCCGAAGTTTTTACCGATGATCATGTGCAGTATAGCCTCTTTGGGACCCGCCATCCTCATGGCCAGCGGCAGAAGATTTAAAACATGTGAGTTTGGCGGGTAGTGGGCGGCGACCTTCTGATAACAGCGCATGCGGGTATAGTGGTCAAAATCGCCCGGTCGGGTGACGCCGGCTATGGGCAGTATCAGCAGATTTGCCTTGGCTTTGGTCATGGCCTGGACGGTCATCTCAAATTGCGGCCTATGGATGGGCTGTCTTGTTTGAAAGCCTACAATTTTTTTCCAGCCAAGTTTTTTAAAGGTTTTACGAACTTCAGCCGGAGTGTTCCGGATCTGTTTGAAATCCGGGTGAATGGGAAGATTCAAGGCCTGGATTTCACCGCCGATATAGTATTTGCCGGATTTGTTATAAAGATAATCGACACCCGGGTGAGACTTGTCCACGGTATTGTAGACAGCATGGGCCTCTTTTTCAATGTCTACCGGCCAGATATCTTCAATGTTTAAAATGCCTAAGAGAAACCCTTCAGGATCACGCAGGGTAACGGACTGGCCGATTTCAAATGTAACAGCCTGGCTTTCGGGAATATCAAGACAGATTGGAATGGGCCAAAGCTCTCCCGACTCAAGTCGCATACGGTCTAATACGGACTCATAGTCAATCTGTTTCATGAATCCTTTTAAAGGAGAGAAAACACCGGTGGTTAAAAGTTCAAAATCACAGATCTGCCGATCATTCAGAGTGATGTCCGGCATGGATGAAGATAACTTTTTTAAAACGGTATTCTGTTTTTTGTTTACCAGAAGATTGACCAGTGGAGACATTTTCATTGTTTTAAGTTTTTCCTTTGGATGGGCATAGCTCCGCACTGTCGCTTACATGGGACAGCGAGTCTGCCATTCTATCTTACAGGGTTTGCACAACAGGTATCGTGCAAACCCTGTTTTGTAAAGAAATTATTTGATAGCCTTACGTTAAAACTAAAGAGTATGAAAAGCGTACCAGCGTAGACGAAAAGACTACTCTTTTGCGTTTTGATGCGCCTGGGTCAGGCGCTGTTTTAAGTATTCAATCTCATCTTTGTCATACTCGTACAGATCAAAACAATAGCCGTCCTCGCCAAGAAGCCCTTCCGGAATAAGATCTCCGGCCTCGTCAGGGTCTGTGATCATTTCACCGTAAAAGCAGACAGACAACCAGCGTTCCTGGGGGTCATCATCAATCACGTCCACCATGGCAAAAAGCGATCTTTTTTTCTGGCTTGCATGTTTGGGACGAAGTGAATAGCTGACCTTGGGCCGTTCATTGAAATCAAGGCTGATCTCATCAAGGATCTTAAGGTGGTCATAAATTTCAATGAACGCCTGCCGTGTTCGCGTGTCATTGTCGGTCCAGTCTGCAATGAATTTATCAATTTGTTCCATATTTTTATTCCTTCATATGATTTAAAAGGTGACCCAGTTCCGGGAAAATCAGGTTGTTGCAGGCCAGTTTGCAGGCATTGATACTGCCGGGCATGCAAAATACCAGGCTGCTTTCTATGATGCCGGCGGTTGCGCGGGACAGGATGGCGGCGGAATCAATTTCTTCAAAACTTAGCTGCGCAAAAAGAGCACCAAATGCAGTCAGCTCTTTTTTAAAAAAAGGTGTAACCGCTTCAATGGTAACATCCTTGGGACTGATGCCCGTACCGCCGGTCATGATAACAGCATCCGGACAGATTTTTTGTGTCACATGCTCGACAAGTTCCCCAATGGCATCAATGTCATCAGTCACCACCTGGTGAATGACCACCTCAAATCCCTCTTTTTGGGCCTGCTTTTTTATCCAGGCACCGGATTTATCCTGTGCCAGGTTTCGTGTGGTGGAAACAGAAATAACGGCCACTTTGATATCTTCCGGGCTGTTTTTTTTGTGCTCTTGTGTGCTCATAGACTAATCCTGCACAATATAAACAAGGTCTTCGTCATCATGTTCTGCAACAAGGACGTTGATCATATCATTATGTTCAGTGTTAATGGAAATGCCTTTGTAATCTGCCTGGATGGGCAGTTCCCGGTGACCCCGGTCCACTAGGATGGCAAGTTCTATTCTTGAGGGGCGGCCAAAATCCATCAAAGCGTCCATGGCGGCACGGACGGTTCTGCCGGTGAAAAGAACATCATCCACCAGGATGATATTGATTTCATCAACGTCAAAGGGAATGTTGGAGGGTCTGACAATGGGCTGGTGGCTGATTTTTGTCCAGTCGTCCCGATACATGTTGATATCCATACTGCCCACGGGTATTGCATTTTTTTCAATGGATTGTATCTGGTCAACCAGCCGTTTGGCAAGGAAATCGCCCCGGGTCTGAATTCCTACAAGAGCAAGATTTTTTGCCCCTTTATGTTTTTCCAATATCTCATGGGCCATCCGTGTGATGATCCGTTTGAAATCCTGTTGGTTCAGAATGGTTTTTTTCTTTTTCATGAAACGGCCTTCCCTTTATTGATGAACGTTTTAAAATTTGTATCATCTTTTTTTATAGGGGGCAATACCTTGATTTTAAGTTGCTATTGCTATAATCATTACAAGGATGAATTGCAATTTTATCCCAATAGGACACTGGGATTGAAAATGAAAGTATATTGAATGAAATTTGACTGTACAGGTGTGATCCTGGCCGGGGGGAAAAACAGCCGGCTGCCGGGTAAGAAAAAGACATTCAGAAAGATTGGAAACACAACGATTCTGGAAACAATTCATGGTATTTTTACCCGTCTTTTCAAGGAAGTGATCATTGTGGTAAATGATCCGCAGGATTTTGCCGGGTGGGACATGACCGTTGTCACCGATATTATCCCCAAAAGATGTGCACTGGCAGGCCTTCATGCAGGCCTGTTCTACGCCAGATACCCGATTGCCTATGCAACGGCCTGTGATGCTCCGTTTGTAAACCCCAGGGTTATTGAATACATCGTACAGCAGGCAGAACCCGGGATGGATGTCGTGATCCCCCGCACCGACAAGGGCACCGAAACATTGTCCGCCGTATATTCCAGGGAGTGCATCCCGTTCATCGAGAGGAACCTGGAAAAAGATATATTTATGATCAAAAAGTTTTTTAAAAAAAACAAAACCAAGGAAATCCCCATTGAAACATTGCAGCAGTGGGACCCGGATATGAAATTTATCTTTAACATCAATACACCGGAAGACCTTGAAAAAGCAAAACAGATGGCCGGGAAATAAACCGGGACAAAAGGAGTATATATGAGTATCGCAACATTGCTGGACCAGATTAAAAATCACCCGGACTACCATAAATCAGGCATGATCCTGTGCCATAACGGTGTGGTGCGGGCAACATCCCGGGAGGGGGAGGAAGTTACCGGCCTTGAAATCAAGGTGGATCATGAAAGACTTAAACAGATCGTTGATGAGCAGAAAAAAACAGACGGCATTATAGAAATTCTGGTCTGGATTAATGAAGGCAAATCTCTGGCAGTCGGCGATGATGTCATGTATCTTGTGGTTGCCGGAGATATTCGTGAAACAGTGATTGGTACACTGACCGATACCTTGAATCAGATCAAATCGGAAGTGACTTCCAAAAAACAATATTTTAAAGGGTAAGAATATGACGGATTTCACACACCTGGATAAAGAGGGCCGGGTCCGAATGGTGGATGTCGGACAGAAAAATGAAACCAAACGGGTGGCGGTGACCTGCGGCAGGATTTTCATGCAGCCTGAAACGCTCTCCCGGATAATGGATGCCAAGGTAAAAAAGGGGAATGTGCTGGAAGCCGCAAGGATCGCCGGCGTGATGGCGGCCAAAAAAACCTCGGATCTCATCCCCATGTGTCATCCTTTGAATATTACCCATGCCAGGATTGATTTTGAATTTGATGAGAAAAACAGCGCCATTGATATCGAGGCCGAAGTTTCGCTGACCGGAAAAACCGGTGTGGAAATGGAAGCCCTGACCGCGGTGTCTGTGGCTGCACTTACCATTTATGATATGTGCAAATCCTATGACAAGGGGATGCGGATATCCGATATCTATTTAAAGCTCAAGTCTGGGGGCAAAAGCGGAACATATACTGCAACATAATTTTACACTAGAACATCTTGCCTTTTTAGGGGTTGGATTTTGTATCGGCATGCTCGCAAGTGTGCTGCTGGCAAAATCAGGGGTTCTGTTTTCGTCAAAAAAATTTAAGCATTTTGCCGATGAAGCCCTGTTTTCAAATTCCAGCAGGTTCATGGATCTGGCTGATAAGTATTTTTCGTCGTATGTGAGGGAAGCCAGAAAAGATTTTGACATTAAAGGCGGTGAAATCCTCAAGTCTGTAGATCCGGTCCGGCAGACACTGGACAGGTATGAACAAAGACTTAATGAAATGGAAAGGGATCGTGAAAAAGCATATGGTTCCATTTCTCAAAAACTGCTGGAAATGGGGAAAACCCAGGGCCTGCTCCACGTTGAAACCGCCAACCTTGTCAAAGCACTGCGCCTTCCCCATGTCAGGGGGCGATGGGGGGAAGTTACCCTGAAACGAGTGGCGGAACTTGCCGGTATGACCGAGTACTGTGATTTTTTTGAGCAGATGACATCCGGAAGTGGAAAAGGGTCAGCCCGGCCTGATATGATTGTCACCCTGCCCAATAACCGGAAAATTATCGTGGATGCCAAAGTGCCTTTGATGGCCTACCTGGATGCCCTTGAAGCGTCAGACGAAACAGAGCAGGCTGCCAGAATGAAAGATCATGGCCGCCAGGTGATGAACCATATCGTAAACCTGTCATCCAAGGCCTATATGGATCAGTTTTCGCCCACCCCGGAGTTTGTGGTGCTGTTTATTCCGGGAGAAAACTTTTTTTCCGCCGCATTAAATTCCTGGCCGGATCTCATTGAAAAGGGTGTGGAAAAAGGCGTTATTCTGGCCACCCCCACAACACTGATTGCCCTTTTAAAAGCGGTGGCCTATTCCTGGAAGCAGAAAAAAAGTTATGAAAATGCAGAAGCCATACGGGGCCTGGGGGTTGAACTTTTCAGGCGGCTTTGCACCATGACCGATCATGTCAATCGCCTGGGGAAGGATATTGAAAAGTGTGCTGCCACCTTTAACCGGACAGTGGGGGCCATGCAAACGCGGGTTATGCCGGCGGCAAAAAAACTGGAGGATCTGGATATTTCTTCGCTTGAAATGAGTGATGTTGAGGGTATTGATGAGTCTAAATCGGCTACAAAAGGTTTTAATAAACGGTATCAGCATGAAGAAAAATAAAGTTTGTCATTATGGATGGTGTTTTGTCATCGTGGTGATTGTGTTGCTAATCGCAGGTTGTCACCCCGGAGTACAGGAGGAGATGACCCCAAAAAATCCAATGGTGAAAATGAAATCCGGAAATTACCCTGCTTTTCTTGACAGTCTTGATTTTAAAGGGTTGTCACAGTCAATTGATAACAGCCTTGTCTACTTTAAACGGGTTCCGCTGGACAGGATGTACACCTATGGGAAAGACAGATTCACCGCAGCCCATATGATCGTCTCCTTGGAAACATTTAAGGCGTTTCTTGAGAAAAAACCGTCGGCAAAAGAGCTGGATGGCTTTATTCGTAAGAGCTTTTTTGTTTATACGGCTGCCGGGAACCAGGATGAGCAGGTTTTGTTTACCGGCTATTTTGAACCCACATATGCAGGCAGTCTTGAAAAAACCAACGCATGTCAGGTTCCGTTATATTCAAAGCCCCAGGACATGCTCGAAATTGATTTGTCCCTGTTTTCGGATAAGTACAAGGGGCATCGTCGTTTGAAAGCACGGGCGATGCCGGAGCAACAAAAAGTGTTGCCCTATTATTCCAGAAAACAGATCAACGAGATAGAGGATTTCTGGGAACGGGCGGCCCCGATAGCCTGGCTGAAAAGCCGGACAGATCGCTTTTTTCTGGAAATTCAGGGTTCAGGGCGTATTGATATCGGCGATGGTGAAATCGTTCGGGTTCATTACGCCGGCAGTAACGGGAATGCCTACCGGTCCATTGGCCGGTACCTGATAGATCAGAATGAAATTTTAAAAGAGGACATGTCGATGCAGGCCATCCGGACCTGGCTTGACTATCATCCCGAAAGAGTTGACGAAGTATTGCATTATAACGAAAGTATGGTGTTTTTTACCAGGGAAGAGGGCGGTCCGTATGGAAGCATCGGGGTCCAGGTAACACCTTTTCGTTCCATTGCCACAGACAGTCGTCTTTTTCCCAAAGGGGCGCTTTGTTTTGTGGATGCACAATTGCCGGACAGGGTGAATGTCAACCCGATCAAGGAGTGGGAGCGCGCCTCTTTTTTTGTTTTGAACCAGGATACCGGAGGGGCAATCAAGGGGCCTGCCCGGGCGGATATCTTTTGCGGAAATGACAATTATGCGTCATTTACCGCCGGTCATATGAAAGAGTACGGTCACTTGTATTTCCTGGTACTCAAACCATGACGTTTTTTATCCGGATTTCTGGGGAAATCAGATCCACTCCACATCGTTTGATGAAAATTTGAGAACAACGTCTTTTCCCGGATAAAGGGAAAATTGCGTCACCCGGCTGGCGGTCAGTCGCAAAACAAAGGCCTGTTCATGACAGGATATCGTGGCCAGGATAGATCCGGATTTTTTTTCCAGCATCATAGCGGTCACCTTGCCGCTCAGCTGATTCTGCAGTGATTCTGCGGTCTGTTTTTTAAAATCAAGGGTAATGTGCTTTTCGCGGATAAGGGCTGTGGCATCTTCAGCGGCAGGCTCTTTGAGATAAATACGTTGCCCGCCTGACAGTGGCTTGAAAAGTATTCCGCTGCCTGACCGCTCAAACGGTCCTGTGATTACATTTTCCATTCCGGTGGAAAACAGGGTCCCGTTATAGATGGATAGCTGGTGGTCACTGATAGAGTTTAGCCATAGTTTGTCATGACTGACGATGACAAGGGTTGTACCAAGTTCTTTTTTGGCTTCCAGTGCGGCTTTTCGGATTCGCGCGGCACTGTCCGCATCAACGCTGGCAATGGGTTCGTCAAGGAGCAGAACGTCGGGTTTCAAGATGAGCCGGGCCGCAAGGGCCACCCGCTGAGCTTCTCCGCCGGAAAGTTCATGCCACATCCTTTGCGCAAAGATTTCAGGGTCAAGACCCACCCGTGTAAGGGCTTTGTAAACCCTGTGTTCAAGTCGGTCCAGCTCTTTTCTGATTTTTAATCCATATATGACATTTTCAAAAACCGATCGTTTTAACAGATACGGCTTCTGGGTTAAAAGGGTGACTTTTGAGCGAACGTTCTGGGAAAAAGGGTGCTCCGCTTGCCCCTTGTAGAAAACCTGGCCATGGCTGGGCTTTTGAACAAAGGCCAATAGTTTTAACAAAGTGCTTTTACCACTGCCGTTGGGTCCTAAGATGCCGGTTATCGTTCCGGGTTTAATGGACATTTCCGGTATGTCCAGCACCTTGGTGTCCCCGTAATAATGACGGATTCCTTTTAACTGGTAGATCTGGGAAGTCATCATTATTGTTTCCTTAAAAAAGAGAGAGACAGGTTGACCAGAAATGCGATAAGAATCAGCACGATACCCAAAGCAATGCCGTCGGCAAAAAGGCCCTTATTGGTTTCAAGGGCAATGGCTGTGGTAATGGTTCGGGTATGGTATTTGATGTTGCCGCCCACCATCATGGAGATTCCGACCTCCGTCAGCACACGGCCATAGGCAGTCACTGCGGCAGCCAGAATACCGTACCTTACTTCCCACAGGCAGGTGATCATGATATTTCGTTTGCCCGCCCCCAAGGAGGCCAGTGTTAGTTTTAAATCATCGTCAATACTTTCGATGGTGGAAGCGGTGATGGCCGTGACAATGGGAAAGGCCAGGATGGTCTGTCCTATGGCGATTCCGGTAAGGGTGAACAGCAATCCGAACTCACCCAAAGGGCCCTGTTTTGAAATGACCGCGTATACGGCCAGTCCGATAAAGACCGTGGGCAGGGCCAATAGTGTGTCTAAAAGAGTGCGTACCTGCTTTTTGAATTTAAAATCAAAATAGCCGATCAGAAAACCGCAGGGCAAACCGGTGACAATGGAGAGCAGCATGGAGCTGGTGGAGACTTTAAGGGTGACCCATACAGCGGTCCATGTGGAAGTGTCGCCGCTCATCAACAGCTCGAACGCCTTGATAAAGCCTGCAACCATAAAATCCATATGACCCTTTGCTTCTTTGAAAATCCCGGCCTTGGGGCATTCGGGACTTTCACGGTATTGTTGGGGCAAATCAGAATAAAGATCAGATTTGCCCTTGGTTGTCTGTTTTGGTTATTTTGCGTTGGGAATAAACAGTTTCTTCCCAAGCAGTCTGAAGCCTTTTATCAGATTCTGGGCCTTTTGTGAAGCCATCCAGTCTGAGAACTGCAGTGCCAGGTCATATTTGGCATCAGCACAATTACCGGGATTTAAAGTTAACACACTGTACTGGTTCAAAAGAATGGCATCCCCCTGGACAAGGACTTTTAACGGGGTATTTCCGCCTTTTGTAGACTGATATTTAATATAGGTGCCGCGGTCGGTCATGGTATATCCGCTTCTTTCCTGGGCAACATTGATGGTGGCAAGCATGCCCTGTCCGGTCTGGATATACCATTTTTCTTTGTCCGGAAGTGTTATCCCGGCATTTTTCCATAACAGCTTCTCTTTTTTATTGGTCCCGGAATCATCTCCGCGGCTCATGAAAAAGGCCTGTTTTGCCTTGATAGCAGAAAGTGCCCCAAAAATGTCCTTGCCTTTTGCGCCGGCCGGATCATGCTCAGGGCCGATGATGACAAAATCATTATACATCACTTCACGCCGGTCTTTTCCAAATCCTGCTGTGATATATTTTTTTTCAGCCGGCGGGGCATGGACAAGAAGAACATCAACATCGCAGTTCTGGCCAAGCTTCAGGGCCTTGCCGGTTCCTGTGGCAGTCCACTTTAAGTCAATTCCTGTCTCTTTTTCAAAATGGGGTATCAGATAATCCAAAAGGCCTGTGTTGTCAGTGCTGGTGGTGGTGGCCATCATCAGGTTTTTGCTGCCGGCCTGGGCGCCTGCGGCAAAAATAAGGGTTATCATGATCAAAAGGATAGGCTTCAGCATTCTATTGTTGTACATTTTCAGATCTCCATAGAGGTTTAGCAGTTAAAAACAAGATCCGAATTATGTTAATAATAGTCAGAAGTCAATAGGATTATTGGGTATTGTTAAAAATAATTCCAATAACAACCAATACGAACTAATAATTACCAGCTATCTGTCTTTAAGGAAGAGGCTGTGGTATTCATCTTCGGTGCAGTGCTGTTTTAATTTGCCGTTAATAAACAGGTATATCTCTTCAAGTTCATCATCAGACAGTCGTGGAACTATAGTTTCTAGAAAAGAGTCTTCAGAAAATTTTTGCAGGTAAAACATAATGGTTTCTTCATCTGTTTTCCGGTCCATGCCAAATGCACCAAGACCCTGGTAGTCATGGACGAATTGATGTGTGTCTTTTTTCATTAAAGCTTATCCTTCAGGGTCGATCCCCTTTTCGGTAATAAAGTAGATGGCACAGGAATCCCGGTGTTTGCAATAGATTTTCGGATCCTTGCAGCGCAGGCACTCCCGGCATTGATAGGTCTCATATTTGGCACACCGGTATGATGTCTTGCGATGCGGATGACGTTTACATACTCCCATGTGCTTTACTATCCCAGGTTTTTGTTGATTGATAAAAGTTTGTCATCCAAAACACTGCAATACACCAAACATGCTTATTTAAAACAGCGTTAAAGGCAGTGACAATATCATTTTTAACCCTTTCAACATAAGGGCTTTGATTTTGAATTCAATACCGGGGTTATTTTTTTTTGAATGCTTCTTCGGCTGCTTCAAACAGGGTCTGCAAAGAGATCGGTTTGGTGAAATAGGCTTTGAAACCGGCCAGAATACACTCATCGGATTTATAACTGGAGGTATATCCGGTAACAGCGTATGCAATGGTTTCAGGGTGGGTCTTTAACACGCTCTGACAAAGTTCAATACCGCTCATGTTGGGCAGGTTCAGATCTAAAAACATCACAGGAAAGAGATCATTTTTCATCAACTCCAATGCCTGCTCAGCGGAAGATGCGCTGGAAACCGCGTATCCCTTTTGTTTTAATGCAGTGTGGAACAGTTTTCGAATGGGGGCTTCATCATCTACGATTAAGATTTTCTTTTCTTCCATAATGACCTCATAATTCATACTTGCAGCCATCAGTTGTAATCACAATTTGCTAAAAAGGCAATCATTTTATTGTCAGGATACCCCTTTATTTTAAGATATTTATAGTGGTTTTCAAAAATATGTTCCTAAAAATGTCATATAAAAAAAGAATCACCCAAATGTAAATCGATTGTCGTTCAGCCGGCTTTAAAATTTGAGTGATAAAAAACCATATCCGTGTATCGGAATCTGTTTCTGCGATTTGCCATAGACTTCGGGTGTGCGCTTTTTGCAATGCTGGTGTGAGAATATGAAAAAATATTTAAGCTGACGATCTGGTTCCCGACTCATGTATAAACACGTTTGATATTAGTTGTGGCTTTAGTCTTCTGCTGCTATTCCGTATTGTCTTTATGCAACATTGGGGTTTACTTTAAACAGATATTTATCTATAATTTTCAGTAATATAAATTCTTTTCAAAAAATAATAGTCACCATACTAACAAGGAGTTCGCATGGATTTTCAAGATCTTGCATCACGGCTGGGGATTGATGAAGAAGATTTTATGGAATTGGTTGAGCTGTTTGTAACAACGACACAGTCGGATCTTGATAAAATTAAAAAAGGAATGGGTGAAAACAACAGCCAGGATGCAGCGGCGGCCTCCCATTCCATTAAAGGCGCTGCCGGAAATCTCGGATTTGACGATATGTTTGAGCTTGCCAAAACAATGGAAATGCAGGCGAAAACAGGGAATTTAGATGGCTTTGACGGGTTTGTCGCTGATCTTGCGGCCAAATTAAATAAGCTTCCCACCGGATAAAATTTAATCAATGGGTACTCATAGCCATGTCAAATAATCAATCCTATACAGTTCTGGCCGTAGACGACAATCTGCTGAATTTAAAATTAATTGAAAAGTCTTTAACCAAAGAGGGATACAGGGTCGTTTGTGCGGATAACGGACCCTCTGCAAGGCAGATTGCCCAAAAGGAAAAGCCCGATTTGATCCTGCTGGACATAGAAATGCCGGTGGAGAACGGCTTTGATGTAATTCAGAAGCTAAAAGATGATCCTTCTACCAATGCGATACCGGTTCTTTTTTTAACCGGTGTCAGTGAAGTGGAGGCAAAGCTTAAAGGGTTTGATCTGGGGGCGGTGGATTATATTACAAAACCATTTCATCCCCAGGAAGTGCTGGCCAGGGTGCGGATTCATCTCAAGCTTTCCATTGCGACAAATTCATTGATTTCCGGGCAGGCCAGTAAGCTCAAGCAGTTAACCGAGGCCCAGGAATCCATGCTGCCCACTCCTGAAGATAATCCTGAGGCATGTTTCTCTGTTTTTTATAAAGCCCTGGAAGAGGCCGGCGGTGATTTTTACGATATATTGGATATTTCAGATAATATAACCGGCTACTTTCTGCCCGATTTTTCAGGGCATGATATCAAGACAAGTTACCTGACCGCCTCTGTAAAAGCGCTTTTGGCTCAAAACTGTACACCGGTTTACAGCCCTGCGGAAAGCATGAAAATGATCAATGATGTACTGGTCGAAATTCTGCCGGAGGGTAAGTATCTGACAGCCTGCTATATGCACATTAACCGGACCACCAAAGAGTTGACCATTATCAATGCCGGCCATCCGCCGGTGGTCTGTATGCCGGAGGATAAAACGCCTTATCTGATAAAGACGCACGGGGATATTTTAGGGATGTTTAAAGATGCGCAGTTCGGAATTCAAAAAATGAAGGTGGCTCCGGGCGATCGCTTCCTTGTCTATTCGGACGGGCTGGTTGAATCGGCAGATCAGAAGGTGACATGGGCCACCGGTGCAGACAGCCTGCTGCCGTTGTATGAAAAGGTGTCATCCATACCGTATGAGAAAATACCGGACACGCTTGTCAGCCGTCTTTTCGGTGATGTGCTGCCCGAGGATGATCTGGTGGTTTTATGTGTGAAGGTGTAAAACGATGCCATTAGAAAATTCAAAGCTTGAAGTTATAGAGACAGCAAAATCTATCCGGTTTGTTTTTTCGTCTACGTTTGACAACATTGATACTGTCTGCGACAAAAGTATCCGGTTTTTACAATGTTTTTTTCAGCATCAAAAAAGCAGTATCGAAAAACAGCTTTTTTCAATCAACCTTGTGCTACGGGAAGGGTTGACCAATGCGGTGCGTCACGGCAATGTGTTGGATCCGAAAAAGGTGGTAAAATGCCTGCTGGCAGTTGAGAATGAAAACGTGATCAAGCTTGTGATAGAGGATCAGGGCGATGGTTTTGACTGGCAGAAACAGCAATTGGTCCCGGCCAGGGATGATGAGGATCACGGTCGGGGTTTTTTTATCATGAAAACCTATTTTTCCCGCTATTCATATAACAAAAAAGGCAATATTCTCTACCTGGAAAAAAATGTCTCCAATTGCTGACATAAATGCAAATAATCGACTGACAACACAAGCCTAATACAAACCTAACAATTTTAACTTAAAATCCCTTCATACTGAAATCGATTTACTCTTAAGCGATTCCTTCATATACTCTGTTTTTAAAGAACATAGTTTTGGGAATCGCCATAGATAAAAAAGATCGAATATAGGAATGACATATGTCCAAAGAGACGATTCTAATTGTGGATGATGAAGAAGATATTATCGAATTGATCAGGTTTAACCTGAGAAATGAGGGATATGAGGTATTAACCACACAGACCGGGGAGGGTGCCATCAAAATGGCCCGGCAATCCCAGCCGGATTTAATGGTGTTGGACCTGATGCTGCCGGGAATTGACGGTCTTGAAGTGACGCGATATCTGAGAAACAATGATCAGACCCGTGATATGCCCATTGTCATGCTGACGGCAAAGGGGGAAGAGTCTGATATTGTTGCCGGACTGGAACTTGGGGCAAATGATTACATTTCAAAACCGTTCAGTCCCAGGGTGCTGATTGCCAGAATTCGGGCTATTTTAAGGCGCCGCAGAAAAGAATCGGGTTTGGATGATGGAAAAGTAAAGCAGGAAGGGGATCTGGTGATTGACCGAAAACGTCACCGGGTGACCATTGAGAACGAAGCGGTGGATCTGACGCTGTCCGAGTTTGAACTGCTCTGCTTTCTGACTGAAAAAAAGGGCTGGGTATTCACCCGAAACCAGATAGTAGACGCCATTCGCGGGGAAAATTATGCCGTCACTGACAGGAGTATTGATGTGATTATTGTGGGGTTGCGTAAAAAATTAAAACAGTATGCATCAGCCATTGAAACCGTCAGAGGGGTCGGGTACCGGTTTAAAGAATAAGGCTCGGCTCCAAAATTAGTTAAGGGCCCACTCAAAAATAACTTTACATTTTGAGAGCCGATTCATCCTGCACACCAGCGTTGTGAAAACACGACATATCTTGATATGTCTTAGTTTCCACGCCTTGCTGGGCAGGCGACTCAACTCGCAAAATTGGGTGTTAATTATTGAGTGAACCCTAAGGGCAAAGCTGTGCATTGCCTTACGTGAACTTCTGTTCTTAAAATACCCCGTCTTTTAAGGGGTTTTGGAAACAGTTTAGATCAAGTTGTTTTGGTACGATGCCTAATCAAATAAAGGTGACCCAAAAACTGTGAAAAGACAAACCTCATGTTGAAACGAAAAAAGAAACTCGTCTGGCAGATATTTCCGTCATTTTTGATTATCACTGCACTGTCTTTATCTGCGGTGACCTATTACTCCACCCGGTATTTCAAGCAGTTTTTTTTAAAAAACTCAGAAAAAGAGCTGACTATTCGTGCCAATCTATTGCATGAAAATTTTTCAGGGTTGTTAAAACAAAAGCCCCACAATGTCGAGCATATCGACAGTTTGTGCAAGCAGATCGGCAATGCCAATCAGACGCGAGTCACCATCATTTTACCCTCAGGAAAGGTTGTGGGTGACTCTTTCGGCAGTATTGCCACAATGAAAAATCATAGAACACGTCCAGAAATAATCAAAGCTTTGGAACAGAAAAAAGGGATCGCCATCCGTTACAGCGCTACACTGGATAATAATATGATGTATATTGCGCTTCCGGTAATTGACGATAAAAAAGTGATTGCCGTGGTGCGAACCGCTGTATCGATTTCAGCCATTGATAATGAGATCCGATCCGTCAGAAATAATATAATACTGACCCTTGTGCTGGCCATTGCAGCAGCAGCCATGGCCAGTCTGTATGTGGCAAGACGAATTTCCAGACCGGTGGAGGATATGAAAAACGGTGCGGCCCGGTTTGCAAAAGGCCGGCTGGATACATCTCTTGCCGTACCCGATTCCGAAGAGTTGTCTGAACTTGCCGTTACCATGAATCAGATGGCAAAAAGTCTGGATGACAAAATAACGGCGTTTAAAAACCGGAGCATGGAACTTGAGGCTGTGCACGCAAGTATGCAGGAAGGCGTTATTGCCGTGGATAAGGACGAACGGATCATCACGGTTAACAAGGCGGCTGCCGATATCCTCGATTTTGGCGTGTCCGAGCTCAAATCTAAATCCATTCTTTCGGTAGTCGGCAATATGGAGTTATTGCATTTTGTTAAACAGGCGTTGTCCACCCATGAGCCGGTAGAGGCTGATATTATTTTATACAAAGATCAGGATCTTATTTTAAATATCCATTCAAGTGCGCTTTATGAGACCGGTAACAGGCGGTTGGGAACCTTGATCATATTCCACGATATTACCCGAATCCGACGGCTTGAAAGAATGCATAAGCAATTTGCCGCCAACGTCTCCCATGAGCTGAAAACACCCTTGACCACCATCAAAGGTTTTATTGAGACCATTCAGGATATGCTGGCCCACAATGATATTTCTGAAAGTGAGCGGTTTTTAAATATTATTGAAAAAAATGTGAACCGGATGGTGGACCTTATCAATGACCTGTTAGCCCTGTCCCGGCTGGAGCGTCTTCAGGGAACGGATATTGTTTTTGAAAATCAGAATGTCGGCGCATTGATCCAGGTGGCCGTTAATTCGTGTCATGCAAGGATCACTGAAAAAAATATGAGGGTGACCATTGATTGCCCACAGGACCTGGCGGCCATGGCAGATACCGGTCTTTTAGAGCAGGCGCTCATCAACCTTGTTGATAATGCGGTCAAATACAGCCCAGAGGAGAGCACCGTTGTTGTATCTGCCAAAAAAACAAACCGATTTATCGATATTGTGGTGGCGGATGAAGGGCCGGGGATCGGGCAGGAACATTTACCAAAGATTTTTAACCGGTTTTACCGGGTGGATAAAGCAAGAAGCCGACGTGAGGGCGGTACCGGGCTTGGGCTTGCCATTGTCAAACATATTGTCCAGTACCATCGTGGTAAAATAGATGTAAAAAGTATCCAGGGAGCCGGCAGTTCGTTTAAGATCAGTATTCCCGAATAAATAAGACCCGGGCATTTTCCCCTAAAACCTGTGCTTTCTGATCCAAATTGAGACCGGACTGATCCAGGTCGTCATAATATCGTTTAGGGGGCAGCAAAGGGTAATCGGTTCCAAAAAGTATCTTGTCAAGAATACCGGCTTTAAGGGCGGTATCATAGATTCCGGCGTCATACAGGAAAGGGGAGGCTGCCGTGTCATACCAGATGTTTTTTAAGATGGATTTGGCCTCTTTTTTCATCAGGTGGTATAAAAAGATCCCACCGCCCCAATGGGCCAGTATAATCCTGTTATCGGGAAATCGCCGGGCAAGGGTGTAAATCTGCTGCGGAGTGACAGGTGTTTTGCCTGGATATTTGTGGCCAACCGGTTCATTTGTGTGGATCATGCAGGGCAGGTTGCCATTGTTTTTCAGCACATCCATGACAGGTGTTAAAAGTGTTAAGGCGTCATCATCAATTCCCGACAGATAAAATGCAAGTTCTCCGGCACCGCTGAGGCCCTCTTTGATGCATCTTTGGGTTTCGTCTGCCGCCCCTTTCCAGGCAAGATCAAAGCAGGACAGACCCTTGAGACGACCGGGATAGGTTTTGACAGCATCAATGACCACATCATTGTTTAACTTTGCATGATCCGGGTTTCTCCACGGAAATCCGCAGATCACCGAGATATCCACACTGTGCTCATCCATGGAAGCCACGAGCTGTTTAGCGGATATGAGTTTTGATCTGGGGGAATCATACAGAAGTTTGAACTCGGGTTCATTTTTAAAAAAAGCCCCCCGGTCCTTAATAACAGCATCCGGAAAGACATGTGTGTGGGCATCGATAATCATGATATCATCCTTGGGTTGTTCTGCCAAAAATTGACTGTCACAGGTATGATGTGCTGTGACATGTCTTGGTTAATTATGGGTTAGATATTGAAAAATATCCTATGGCAATATATATTAATTCATTTTAGCAAACAAGGGCTTTGAGTAAAGGTGTGCAATGAAATATTACCCGGTTTTTCTGGATGTTAAGGCCAGGCCCTGTCTGATCGTGGGGGGTGGTCCCGTTGGCGTAAGAAAGGCCCGGGCTCTTGAAAAATGCGGAGCAAAGGTCACTCTGGTCAGTGAATACGTTGATACGGCCTGCCGGGATTTGGAACGTCGGGGTATCCGTATTGAAGAAAAAATGTATGAGAAAGCAGATACAAAAGAGATGTTTCTGGTATTTGCCGCCACCAATAATGCCCTGCTGAACCAACAGGTTCAGGCCGATGCCGGGGCCGCCGGAGCCTTGTGCAATGTGGCGGATGCGGCAGATCAAAGCGATTTTATCCTGCCGTCCACCGTGGACAGGGGGGATTTGATTCTGGCCGTTTCCACCAGTGGAGCAAGCCCGGCCATGGCCAAAAAAATCCGGGAAGAGCTTTTTGATCAGTTTGGGCCGGAATATGCCGATATGCTGGGTTTGATGCGCGCAGTCCGAAAAAAACTGCTGGCATCGGGGCATACGCCCGATGACCATAGAAAAAGTTTTCATGCATTGATTGAAAAAGGGATTTTAAAGCAGATCGAAAACAATGATATACCCGCCGTCAACAGGACCCTTAAAGAGGTTCTCGGGAACGGATATGAATATGAGAAACTGGTTTTTCCAAGGAGCAACAGATGAATTTTCAATTGGCTGATATATTGCTGCAGATAGCAACCCTGCTATACTTTATCAGTACCATCGGATATGGCTCGTTTTTGTTTAATCAAAAAAAGGGTTTTCAAAAAGTCTCTTTTGGGCTGATTGCCTTGGGGATTGTGCTTCACCTGGCCAGCATGGTTGTCTATACTATAGCCTCGGGCCACATCCCCATCCAGAACCTTCCCCAGAGCCTGTCCGCAGCAGCCGTGGCCATCGGGTGCATGTTTCTGTTTTTTCAATATAAGCTGGACTTAAAAATTCTGGGACTGTTTGCCGCCGTACTGATCAGTGCCATTATGGTTCTGGTCTGGATGATCCCGGGCGCCCCTGCCCAGGGAAATGAGATTTTAAAAGGGTTCTGGTTTTACAGTCACATTGTCCTGGTTTTTATGGGAGATGCCGCCCTGGCCCTGGCCTGCGGTGCGGGCATCTTGTACCTGCTGCAGGAAAAGGGAATCAAATCAAAGAGTCCGGGCTTTTTCTTCAGACGCCTGCCGTCACTGGATCTGCTGGATAGCGTCGGCTATTCATGCCTTTCAACCGGGTTTGCCCTTTTAACCATCGGACTTGTGACAGGCTTTATCTACGCCAAAGCTATCTGGGGGCAGTTCTGGAGCTGGGATCCCAAAGAAGTTTTTTCAGTGGGAACATGGCTGGTATATGCCGGATTGCTTCACCTTCGTCTTAGATCCGGCTGGCGGGGGAGAAAGTCAGCAATTATGACCATTGTCGGATTTTTTATCATCCTTTTTACGTTTCTGGGGGTCAATTTGCTGCTGGGGGGACATCACCAGGAGTTCACAAGATAAAGAAAGCATTATGGCAAACATTATATTAATCGGCGCAAATCACAAGACCGCTGCTGTGGAAATCAGGGAAAAACTGGCATTTTCAGCAGAAGAGACCATTACGGCCCTTGAGTATTTGAAAGATGACCCCGAGATTAAAGAGGGGCTTATTTTTTCAACCTGCAATAGAACCGAGGTGTTGTATATTCCCGAAACCGGGGAGAAAATTGATAAAATTATCGCATTTCTTGCCCGTCATAAAAATATCGATATTTCCGAGTTTAAATCTTCATTATATATATACAAAGATGATGATGCCATCCGGCATGTGTTTAATGTAGCGTCAAGTCTCGACTCAATGGTGGTCGGCGAGCCCCAGATCCTGGGACAGATAAAACAGGCATACCGAACGGCGGTCAAGGAGAACGCCTCCGGCGTCCTTTTGAACCGTATGATGCATAAAACATTTTCCATCGCCAAAAAGGTCAGAAAAGAGACCGGCATCGGGGATAATGCCGTTTCCATCAGTTATGCTGCCATTGAGCTTGCCAACAAAATTTTTTCGGACCTGTCCGAAAAAAGCGTGATGCTGCTGGGGGCCGGAGAAATGGCGGAGCTGGCAGTGGAACATCTGATCTCAAACAATGTCAAAAACATATTCGTGGCCAATAGGACATTTAAAAACGCCGTGGAGCTGGCACAAAAATTCAATGGTCAGGCGGTTAAATTTGAAGAACGGCAGGATGCGCTTTGTGATGTGGACATCATTATCAGCTCCACCGGTGCAACCGACTATGTTATGACACAGGATCAGGTCAAAAAGGCCATGAAAAAGAGGCAGCATAACACCCTGTTCTTCATTGATATCGCCGTTCCAAGGGATATTGATCCCAAAATTAATTCCATATCCAATGCCTATGTCTATGATATTGACGACTTAAAAAATATTGTGGAATCCAATATCGAGCAGCGCGGCAAAGAAACCGTAAAGGCACAACGGTATATCGAAGAGGCGGTGGTCAAGTTTAGAAAATGGCTGGAAGGCCTGGCTGTCGTGCCGACCATAAAAGCGTTGAATGAAAAAATGACGGATATTGTCACCATTGAATGTGAAAAAACCCTGTCAGGACTCAAACATCTGCCTCAAGAAGATAGAGACGCCATACGCCGCATGACACAGGCCATTGCGTCCAGGACGATCCATGACCCCATCCTCTTTTTACGGGACACCGGTGATCATCGCGACGATTCTCTATATTTGAATGTGACACGCCAGCTGTTCAACCTGGATATCCGGAATAAAAAATAGGGTGCTAAAGAGATAAATAAGCGTTGCCCACGCGGTATATAAAGCTTTACTTTTGCTTTTCTTATAGTATAATATTTTATTTCGGATGTTCTTGTAATTTAAGAAAGGGCAAAGACCATGAAAAAAGAAGATTTGGAATTTTTTAAAAATCTTTTGACTGACCGATTCAACGAGTTGCTCTCCCATGCTGACAGCACTGTCACCGGCATGACAAAGCCAAAAGAGAATTTTGCCGATCCCACGGACAGGGCATCACATGAGGCTGAGAGAAGTTTTGAACTTCGCATCAGAGACCGTGAGCACAAATTGATTAAAAAAATACGAAAAGCGCTGGCAAGAATTGAAAACGAAACCTTTGGGATATGTGAATCCTGTGAAGAAGATATCTCCATCAAGCGTTTGAAAGCCAGACCCGTCACCACGCAATGCATTGAGTGCAAGAAACGTGAAGAGGACATGGAGAAGGCGCTTGGCATTTAGTCAAGAAAGGTATCTATAGATTCATTGATTGACCTTCATATACATTCCACGGCTTCAGACGGCTCTTTAACCCCATCACAAATTATGGCCCTGGCACAAGAAAAAGGTGTCAGGGCCATTTCAATTACTGACCACGACACCCTGGCCGGGCTTAAAGAATTGTCAAATCTGGCGCCCAACGGCGGCCCGGAATGGATGACCGGGGTGGAAATCAGTTGTGAACCACCGGCATCATTTAAAGAACTTGGCAGTATCCACCTTTTGGGATACGGGTTCAGTATTTATGACCGTGCCCTGAATGCAATTCTCAACAAGGCGCAGGAATCCAGGCAAAACAGAAATCCGAAGATAATAGACAAATTAAATGAGCTGGGCATTGATATCAGCCTTGAAGAGGTTGAAAAAAGGTTTGGTGCCGATCAGACGGGACGCCCGCATATTGCCGAGCTTTTAAAGGAAAAAGGGGTCGTGCAAAGCTTCAGGCAAGCCTTTGACGAGTACCTGGCCAAGGGAAAACCCGCCTATATCGATAAGTATAAAGTTTCCTGTGAGCAGGCTATAAAAATTATTCTTCAGGCAGGGGGCGTTCCGGTTCTGGCGCATCCCGGGCTTTTGGATGTCAAGGGGCCAGAACATCTGGAGCAATTTATCGATACCCTGATCGGTTACGGCCTGGAGGGCATGGAGGTCTATTATACGGACCATGACGCCGAGGCCACCCGATATCTGCAGGATCTGGCCGGTGATAAACATCTGATGATCACCGGGGGATCGGATTTCCACGGATCTTTCAACCAGGGGGTGGACCTGGGCACGGGAAGTGATAATTTAAACATCAACTATAAGATATTTAAGGCACTCCAGGTCCGTATCGAAAAAGCAAAAGATATTGATGAAAACCTGGAACTTCTTGAGCAGAATATCGGGTACGCGTTTAAAGACAGATCTTTATTAAACAATGCCTTGTGTCACCGGTCATTCTTAAATGAAAACCAGGATCAATGCCAGGGGGACAATGAGCGCCTCGAGTTTTTAGGCGATGCGGTCCTGGGGCTTTGTATCGGCCATCTGCTCATGGAGGCAGGTCCCTGCCAAAATGAGGGGACACTGTCAAAACTAAGATCCAACCTGGTCAGTGAACCTGCGCTTGCTCGCATGGCCCGCCAGATAGATCTGGGCCGGTTTATCCGTTTGGGAAAAGGGGAGTCTTTGTCCCGGGGATTTGATAAAAATTCCATCCTTTCCGATGCATTTGAAGCCCTGATTGCGGCTGTTTATCTGGATGCCGGTTTCTCATCGGTGCACGATCTGGTCAAAGAGTTGTTCCAGGCGGATCTGGCCAAGATTATCTCCACCGAAAAGACCGTGGATTACAAAAGCACACTTCAGGAATATGCCCAGGAAAAAGGGGCCATCACACCTCAGTACGAATTGCACAAAGAGATCGGGCCGGATCATGATAAGACATTTGTGGTTCTTTTAAGACTGTTCGGCATTGAATCAAAAGGAGAGGGCAAGACCAAAAAGGCGGCAGAGCAGGATGCGGCCCAAAATGCTCTCAAAATTTTTAAAAAACAGGATTCATAACACCATCATTTAATGGACGACAAGGGCAAACCACTCGTCATACCCATTTTTATCCCCCACCACGGGTGCCCCCACCAGTGTATATTCTGTAACCAGAACGTCATTGCCGGGCAAAAAAATCAGGTACCGGGCACAGATCAGATACCGGGGGCGTTATCCATCAATCGCACTATACAGGACTATTTAAAATACCAGGGAAAACGAAGCCATGTGGAGCTTGCATTTTTCGGTGGTAATTTTTTAGGCCTGCCACCCAAAATGGTAACTGGGCTTCTCAATATTGTTCAGCCATATATCAAGGATGGGGCAATACAGGGTATCCGGTTTTCAACACGCCCGGATACCATTTCAACAGCGAGTCTTGATCTGATTAAGCCGTTTGAAATATCCATGGTGGAGCTGGGTGTCCAGTCAATGGATGATGGTGTGTTGGCCGCATCGGGACGGGGGCACACGGCCGCCGATACCACCCATGCTCTGGATCTGTTGAAACAGCGGGGATATCCGGTCGGGGTTCAGCTAATGGTGGGCCTGCCCAAAGACAATGAAGCCACCCTTTTATCCGGTACAAAAAAGATTGCCGGACTGGCCCCGGACATTGCCAGGATCTATCCTTTGCTGGTGCTGGCGCAAAGCCCGCTGGCAAAGTTATATAACCAGGGAAAGTATTCGCCCCTGTCCCTGGATAAAAGCATTGAACTTGTCAAAAAGATGGTGGTTGTTCTGGAACGTGCCCATGTCCGGGTGATCCGGGTGGGATTGCAGGCATCCGATATCATGGCCGATGAATCGCAGATGCTGGCAGGGCCATGGCATCCGGCATTCGGTCATCTGGTTTTTTCGAGTCTGATGTACGATGCACTGGTGGACCGGATAAAATCATGTCAGGCAATGGCTGACCCCGGCCGGATCAGGATTTTTGTCCATCCCAGATCCGAATCCAGGCTGCGGGGCGATAAAAACGGTAATCTGGAAAAATTGCCCCGTGATTTCCCCGGACTCGAATTTGAAATTATAAAAGACAGCCAACTGGCTGTGGGTCAGGTAAGAGTGGAAAATGAGACTGTTTGATCTTCACTGTGATACCATCACCAAGCTTGTTGAAAAAAAACGTGAATTTACCGATACAAAAGAGCTGCATGTCAATCTGCCGGGCCTTATATCGTCCCAAACCGCAGCCCAGGTGTTTGCCTGTTTTGTCCCCGGGTATAATCAAACCCCTGACCAGGTGTTTGACCACTGCAATATCCTGATTGATGCCATAGACGCCCTGGCCGAAGAGCATCAGGACCGTCTCTGTCTGACCCCGTCATTGCAACAGCTTGAAACCGTGATGGGATCAGATGATAACACAGGGATTATTATTGCCATTGAAGGAGCCACTCCCCTAAAAGGAGACCCCGATCTGTTATCCCATTTTTATGACCGCGGTGTCAGGCTTTTAACCATTGCCTGGGATGATAATGAATTTTGCGGCACGGTTTTCGGGAATGGTAAGGGGCTGACCCCAAAGGGCCGTGCCCTGATTGCCCGGTGCAATGAATTAGGGGTGGCCATTGATGTCTCCCATGCATCGGACAAAGCTTTTTTCGATATTGCCGCCGCCACAAAAAAACCGTTTTCCGCCACCCATTCCAATGCACGGGCTGTCTGTCCCAATGACCGCAACCTCACCGATGAGATGATAAAGATTATTGCAGACAGGGGAGGGATCATCGGGTTGACATATGGTTCGGGCTTTATCAGTCCACAATATTACCACCGTGAAAAAATAAACCGTGAGAAAATACTAAAGGGCTTACGGGACGGCAGTATTACAATTAAGACAGCCCATCAAATCAGCCATGAGGCCCTGTCTCATCTTGAAAGGGCCCGCCTTGAAGATCTTGCCCGCCACGTCATCCATATCCTTGATAAAGGCGGTGAAGAGTGTCTGGGGCTTGGCAGTGATTTTGACGGGGTGGACAGCCTTGTGGAACCTGTTGACGGGGTGTCGGATGTGCCCCGTATTTTTGATTTTCTCCACAAGCAGGGGATACTCTCCCGGGTATTGGAAAAAATCGCCTGCTACAATGCGATGGCCTTTTTTAAACGGGTGCTGTAGGCGTTTGCAAATTCAGATTTAACGGCCCATTTCAGCTTTTCCATAAAGTTGAATTTCAGGTATGCGAATTCATTCAGATTGTCCGTTTATGCTGGTATGTAAAAGTCAATGCCATTACCTTAAGAATACAAATGTTTTAGCCATGGAGACCGGAGACCGGAAACCGATGGGTCTTGCCTTTTCCGGTCTCCGGTTTCCAGTCTCCTTGCCAGTTAAGTTTACTTGCTCAGCTATTAAATGCAGAAGCAAAATAATAGATGGGTGGCTTAAGTTAATGACATTGATGTAATAGTTTGAATTGTCTCAAGGTGATAGATAGATAAAATACCCGTTTCGGGGAGTTCACCTTACCAGCGCCCGGCAAGGCAAACACCCCTGCACTAGTCGTCATAGTTCTTTCCTCCTATGTTTAAAATGGCAGGGATGCTCAAAACTTGCGAAAGGGTCGGGTGATCTGTGAGACGTCATCAGAGTAACATTTTTT
>CAZLTD010000069.1:0-28651 GCA_964562385.1 uncultured Desulfobacula sp. | reverse complement strand
CAAATCGCAGAAACAGGTTCCGATACAAGAATATGGTTTTCTATCACTCAAATTTAAAAACCCGTTGAGCGACAATCGATTTGCCTTTTGGTGATTCTTTTCTTATATGCTTTTTTTCCAGAACATATTTTTGAGAATCACTATATAGCACTGAAATTTCATGAAAATTAAAATATTTTTCCCGATCATGGATTTAATTGTAAAGGCTTTTAATGACCATTTAACTATTTTCAAACAGCACACAAAATCATTTCATGATCTATCCGGGTTAGATTTTTCTTGATAAACACCCTGTTTTAATTGTATAAAGAACGATTGATATTTAATGTTTTTTGATAAATTAAGGATAACTCAATGGCTAAAATCTTTTATACCGGAAACAGAGAAGCAAAACTTCTGTCAAAAATCGAATCTTCCAAGGAACGGGAAAGAATTCGTACTATCAGCTTTATCCGGGACAACGTAGATGCTTTCAGCAATAAAGTATCAATGAAGCTGATTGAATCTGGCCTTATTGAAACCGTTTCAAAATCCAGCATTGAAAATCAAATAGCCCGATGCTTAGACAACCTTGTCAGAGCCGAAGATTTTGATATTGATTATATGGTTGCGCCGTTTCGGACACTTATTTCAAATCCCAATATTGCAAGTCTTTACCTTACGGCCTTTATTGTTGAAAAGTTGATCGACCACAAAGATGTGATTGATGTTTACGGCAGTGATGAAGACATCTATTTTTGCATTCAAAAACAATTATCAGAGATGCTGCCCAAATAGTAAAAGCTGCCCCTCTTCTTTTTTAAATCCATTATCTATTCGTGAATATGCGGATGTTTCCCGTGACGGTGAACATGCTCGTGGTGATGGATATGGATTTCATCATCCGTTAAAATCTTGCCCATTTCCATGGAATAAAGCTTGTCAGTAACTGAATTAAGGAATTCAAATTCATGGGAAATTACTAAGAACGGTATATCCAGGTTGTTCATGATATCAATTAATTTTTCTTTTACTTTATGATCCAGACCTGCTGTGGGCTCGTCCAACAGCAGCACCTCTGGCTTCATCGCCAGAACCGCCGCAAGGGCCACAAGCCTTTTTTGCCCGCCGGACATCCGATGGGTAATGCGCTCTTTAAATTCCGATATCCCCAGCCGGTCCAAGATTTCATTTGCGATGCAAAGTGCCTCATCCCGGTTGTAGCCCAGATTCAGTGGACCGAATGCCACATCATCCAGTACGGTGGGACAAAAAAGCTGGTCATCCGAATCCTGAAACAAGAGTCCGATTTTTGATCGAACAGGAATAAAATCGGATTCCACGAGCATCGGTTCTCCGAAAATGGTGATAAGGCCGGACTGGGGACGACAAAGCCCCATGATGATATGCAAAAGGGTGGTTTTTCCGGAGCCGTTGGGCGCCATCAGTCCGATGCGATCCCCTTTAAAAAGCCTTAGATCCAAACGATCCAGCACCTTGAAATCCGCACCCGGATAAGAAAAAATAATTTGATCAAGTTCAATTATCGGTTTTTTATATGTCACGTTCCCATCCGGAATAAATCAATGTATGTCAGTATAAGTCCGGCAACCACAACAACCGCCAGAAAGGCCGAGTTTAATCTATTTGGCGGATAAACGTCAAGCGTGTAAAATTTTCCGTTAAATCCGCGGCATATCATGGCCTGGTAGACCCGATGCGCCCTTAACGATGCTCTGACGAATAACATACCGGCCAGATATGCAAAGGTTTTATAGGAGTGCAGGTTGGTACCCGGAACAAATCCCCGGAACTTTGCCGCCCGCAGCAATTTTGTATACTCTTTTTCAATGACGTCAATATACCGGTATGACATCAGTAGCAGAAAGACCATTTTGTCCGGCACCTTAAGCTGGTGCAGACCGGCGCCCAGAGATGCAATCGGCATGGTAGCGATTAATGCGGTGAACATGAGAACAATGGCAATGGCTTTAAGGGAGATCAATGCGCATAATTCAATACCCTGCGCTGTAAATTTTAAAAAACCGACCTGGTACACCACCTGCCCGTCAAAGGTCACAGGAACAATCAGCCAGATCATCAATAGAAACCAGGCAACGGATTTGACCCTTTTCATCACCCGGGCTAACTGCAAGCGTGCCATGGCTATAAGGATCATCGATATCGCCAGATATCCCGGAAGGATCATCATGTGGTTGGATAACGCAGCCGCTATGGACAATCCACTGGCACTGACAATCCTGACTTTGGGATTTATCCGGTGAATAAGTGAATTTCCTGTGGCAAAGAGCTCTTCAATCATTTAAGTTTCTTCTTCCTTGTCAATGCTTTCCCAAGAACAGCAGCCAGGGCAATGATCGCTAAACCAACACCTATTTTCCAAAATGGTACACCATTTTCCAGGGCTTGTTTGCGTTTAGCGGCACCGGTGCTGACAACCTGGCCTGAAGCCACCGGAACCAGCTCTTCTCTGGGTATGGTCCATGTCGCCTGATGCCCGCTTCCTGCTTCAAGGACAACGGTCAGGTCCGACTTAACGATGGCAGGCACCTTAAACGAATAAGCCCCTTGCTTATCGGTTTTGCCGTGAATAAGTACCGCACCATTGCTGTCTTTGACTTTTATAACGCAGTTTTGTGCCTTTCTTTTGGATCCGAAGCTACTTTGGGTCAGGACCATACCGTCTTCCACCCAGGCGAAAACAATGACTTTATGGGCCATCACCCATTGCGGAAACAGAACAGCAAGACAACAGAATATCATGATTAATTTCTTCATTTTTCTCTCTTTGGTATGATCTCGGGATATACTTTTAATAGAAAGGAGACACAGAACCCGGTAATGATGCCTTCAATGATCATCACCGGTATATGGGCTGTTATAATAACAACGCTGGTCTCAAAAAAATTTTCATTGGTTAACCATAAAAAGCTGCCCAGCAGAGCCGATGACAAGAAAATTGAGAACACGCCGGCCAGAAATCCGGCAACAAAAGTTAATCGGGCCGATTTTCCAAGCATAGGCAGAAACAGGTAATGGGACAATACCGCCGGTACGGCCATGATCAGTACATTGGCCCCAAGGGCCGTTAACCCGCCATACTGGAAAAGAATCGATTGCAGCAGCAGCGCTGTCAAAATGGCCGGGAAGGCTGCAAACCCCAGCAGCAGACCGACAATACCATTTAAGATTAAATGCGCACTGGCCGGGCCGATATTCACATGAATCAGCGACGCCACAAAAAAAGCGGACGCCAGCATGGCAACGTGAACAATTTTGTCATAGGCGATTTTTTTAAGTCCGATACCGGTCCCGGCAGCGGCTAAAACAGCACCTGCCGCCAGAACCTGACCCGATAAAATACCTTCTGATATATGCATATTATTTATCTGTCCATTCTTCAAATTTAACCCAGAGCACCGCCCCGATTTCTATATCCTTTTTTTGCCCGTCATGCACGCGTTTTTCTTTGGCAACGGACAGGGCGGCAAATCCCCACCACCCGGCTGCAGGCACGGAATATGTAAAAACACCATTGCCATCTGCCTTGATGGTCTGGGTAATCATGAAATCAGACGGGGCCTTGGCATGCTTGTTTTTATTGTAATACTCCACTTCTATCTCACCATAAGGAACCGGTTTTTGATCCACCTTGACAATCCCCTGGAAAACATTGCCGCGATACAGGCCGAATGGCTTGGATAACGGCACAATTTCAGTTTTCAATCCAAGCTCTTGATCCCAACCGCTATCATCGCCAAATGCCGCCACAACAGTTTTAGTATAATGAATGATAAAGCAGTCTTCAGAAGGTTCCCAGTATGGGACAGGTTCCATGGCAAACAGATAGGCACCCGGCCATTTGAGTTTATAAGAGGCTTCCCATGCCTGATGATCCATCACCTTTTTCTCTTTCAGTGAATTTTTAAGATCTGTGACCTTTCCATCTCTTGATACATAAAACCTATGTGGTTTGACCAGCGGCATCCCGATCATTTCAAAGGGATGGGAAAATGACAATTGAAGATCCACCGATCTTTTTTCATCCTGCATTACCATATTGTCCGATGGAATGACCATGCCAAAATGAGCTGTGGCTAAGCTATAAAACAAACCGCAAACCAGGCTTGACAGAAACAAAATCTTGTATAACTTCATCCTTCTCTCCCAAAAAAAAACCACGAAGGCACCGGCATTCTATTGCCGATCTTAAACCTTCGTGGTTCATATTTTATATAAAGAATCTTTCTAATTTATACGCAGGCTTCAGCCTGATGTTGACTCTTTCCTACAGCTTATGATGTCTTCTTGTCAACAAAATGTTTTTAATTTCCACGTCTGTTTTATTTTCGAACCCATGCTCCGTCCGGATTTTGTACAAACTCTCCGGGTTTCGCCTTTTTAGCCTTTCGAGCGGCCTGTATTTTTTCAACCGTCTCAAGTGTGGTGTTCTGTTGTTTTGCAAAATAGCTGTAGATTGCTTTTCTATCCTTGTTTTCAGCGGCAATCAGGGCTTGTTGGGTTCTATTTTCTGTAACAAAGCCAAGATACCCTTGATTGTTTTCGCCGATGATCCCTTTGGTTTTAAGATCGGCAATCACGGGCAGACGCGCATTCATTCTTTCTTTGATACCGGCAATAGCTGCCTGGGATACGAATAAAAGAGCCAGACTCACCAAAAGGGATATTTTTAATGTTTTGCTCAATTTCATGATGCCTCCTATTCTTTTATTTTATCTTCAGCAGCTTCAAGTTCGTCAAAAAAGTCGTCAAGAGCCTTCTCTACGCGCACATTGACGTCTATGGTGATATGGATCGGTTTAATCTCAACAGGCTTTAATTCGACCTCATGAGATGTTTTACAGCCAGAGACGGTTAAAAGAATCAGGAACGCACCAATGCAAAAAATTGGTTTTTTCATAGACTCTCCTTTATTGATTAAATAGTGATTTTAATTTATTACCAAATTTCATGACATCATTAAAGGGAAGATTTAAATTGACATCAAGGTCAATCCCCTGAAACCGTGAACCCGGATGTGAGGCATCCACCCGGGCAAAACGCCCAAGATCCCTTCTATATTCAAAGGGCAGTACATTGGCGGGCTTTCCGTCCATTTCCATATTCACAAAGAGTAAGTCTTCCAGTGTATTCAATGTCAATTTTGCCCACTTATATTCAAAGTCCTTTAAGGCTTCCCTTGCCAGATCCAGCTCGGCAAACTGCGGGCTGTCTATTGGTATTCCCTGTATAAGTTTATCTGTATTGATAATATTCACTTTTCCCCCGCTGCCCGGTGTGGAAAATAAAAAGCCGTTATCAAAAGAGATCTCCCCGTCATTGTAAATAATGGGAATCCGTCCGTTTAAACTGCCGCTTCCTTCTGCATTAAAGACACCCATCTGCTTTAAAAGTTCAGCCAGATCGAGACGATCACAATATAAGATCAGGGAATAGTTTTTCTCTTTATTTGGAAAACGAATGGCCTCCGTTGATACGAGCCCTTTGCACCACTTGAATTTGAAGTTTTCAAGCAGGATATATTTTGCATCCTCAATGGAAAACCTGAGTTTTGCATCATCAATATCAATTTTATCAATATTGACTTGATCAATAGTCATCATTTGTCCGGGTTCGGTTTCCAGGGTTAACAGATCATTAAAGATGATCCTGGAATTGATCCCTTTGGCTGTCATTTTCAACTCCGGCATTTCAAACCGGCCCTCTTTAATCTCGAGAACCATCCGGGTGTCAAACTGATGATTTGACAAACCGGCTTTTCCATTGGCTGATACCGTCATAGACATGTCAGCATCAAGGTTAAATTCAGGAACTATTCTTTTGATGTCTGCGCCATTTAATTCAAATGGCGGAACTGAATATTCCAGTGCAACTTCCATGGTTTTATCCAGATGCACGATACATTCAAATTCCGGGTGCAGTTTTTTCAAAAAATCCGATGTGATCTGACCGTCTATTTTTACGTTCCAAAGCCCGAGCTGCTTAATTTTTCCTTTTGCGGAAACCGGATATTGACCGTTCCATAAGGCTTTGACAATCCGATAGGTGCCGGTTTTTTGTTTTTTTACGCTGGGAAATTGGATCGGGATATGAACATCTATGCCTGTGGCAGTTATCTGCTGACTTTTAAAATCAAGGCGTCCGCCAACGGCATCAAGTTGTATACTCCCGTCAGGTCCCCTGTGAGAATTATATGAAGCCACCCCTGAGAGCGTGACAGCCGGGAACACAGCAAAATCGCCTGAATGCCGGGCTGTCACACGGCTCAGCCGGATATGCGGTTTAACATTAAAGACAACACCATTGTCGCTGTTATCAAATGACACACTACCCTTGATCACGGCACTGTCGGAATTTGCGGACCTTTGCTTTGATGTCAGCCCGGCAGGTCCGGTTTTCATTATCACCGTCCCCATACCCTTTTGCGCATTTGCCGTCACATCAATCATAATTTGGGGATGGCGCAGCCGGGCCTTGCCTGATGCATGGGTCAATACCATTTGGTCAGTTTTCTTACTTTTGATTTTAAAATGGTAGGGGTCTGCCTTTGTTGCGTCCCAAACTAAGGTATACGCAAAGGTCATGGGCGTTATGGCATTATACTGCGTTGAAAAAGCACCGTTAAAGACCCGCTTTTGACCATCCGAATTGAAATCACAGGTAATATCTTTTAACCCAAAATCGAATCCGGATTGAAGCCCAAGATGCGAAAGATCGGCTGACCACCTCTTTTCCGACGCACTGTATTGAATATTAAAATCGCATTTCCCGGCCAGGCGGGTGTTTAAGGGTTTGTTGCCAATAAGCGCATTCAGATGCTCAAGATCAAATGCACGGGCCTTTGCCTGCGCGGCTTGAAGTCCTTGTTTCAGGCCATAGGCAGCCTGGAGGCTTATTTTCTCACCAAAAGGATATATATGCGCCCTAAAATCAATTGTTTCATTCTGCTTTCCAATAATTGCAAGGCCGTCAAAGGGCAGATAAAATTGATCCGACACTGCACTGACTGTCACCATACTGTTTTTAATGATGACCCGGTCCGGAAGATAGGAAAAAAATGACGGTGTTGTATTATTCTTCCCCATCTCTTTTGGCTTAAAAAGAGAAAGGCCTTCAATCGTCAATTTGTTTTGAGCATCAAGATCTCCATGGATCTTAACGCCGGATACGACAACCTTTAGAATATGTAACTGCGATATCCTCTCTAACGCATAAAAGAGATCCAGATGATCAGCCACAGGTTTTTCATTTAAGCTGATGCCGGAAACCTGGGCATGAGTGAGTCCGATTTTTTCGATATGAAAATTCAAGTCGCCTGGAAGATTGTATTGCTGTAACTGTTTTTTAAGCTGGGATTCGACAATAACGGGCAGGCCGATATAGAGCCCTGCCAAAAGCAGGCAGGCGCCTAATAAAAAGAGGATAAGAATTTGACCAATCGTCTTAAATCGCATTTTTGATATGTACCCGAAGATACATGTCTCCCTTTACGCCTTTCGGTGTTGATTTTCCCATTCCTGATAATCGAAGCCGGGTGCCCTGTTTAACACCGGCAGGAATTTTGACCTTATATAAAGGTTTATAGAATCCCCAAGGAATGGTCACCATTTTTTTAGCCCCGGTCAATGCCTCTAAAGAAGAGATTTCAATATCTCCGTGAAGATCCGGGCTGTCCGGGCTGGAACTTGTAACGATCATCTGAAGCCTGGGTGTCTTTTTCTTGATGGTAAATCTGTTTATTTTTTGGGAGGTCCCGGTCTCTGGCACCTTTTTATTCAAATGAACCATGGCAATTCCGGCAATGAAACCGCCAATATGTGCCCACCAGGCAATGCCTGCACCGGTACCAGAGCCTGTAGCATTTAAGAACTGTATTAAAAACCAGATCCCTAAAAACACGAATGCCGGAATCTCGATGAACAGCGGAATTATAATAATGGGTATAATTGTTAGAATCCGGGATCTTGGAAACAATAAAAAATAGGCCCCCATAACTCCGGCAATAGCACCGCTGGCGCCTATTGTCGGCACCATTGAAACAGGGTTAGAAAAAAAATGGGTTGCACCGGACACCAGCCCGAAAACAAGGTAAACGCATAGATATCGAAGAGACCCAAAATACTCTTCTACATTATCTCCAAAAATATATAAGGACCACATATTTCCGATGAAATGGAGAAACCCGCCATGCAGAAACATATAAGAAACAATGGAAAAAATCTGGTTTGAAAACGTAAAATGCCGGGACAAATCATGCACCGTATACTTTGCCGGGACAAGACCGTACGTATAAAAGAAGGCCTCGTTATCAAACCCCACCTGAAGCTGAAAAAAAAACACAAGGGTATTTATAGCAATTAATATATATGTCACCACCGGAAACCGGATTGACGGCTGGGTATCGCGTATTGGGATCACTTTACCACCCTGAGCAGATGATCTTTTTCAAGCAGCTGTTTTAACATCCTAATAATAAGCATCACGCTGTCTTCCACAGTATAATCCGGCAAAGCAATTTCCTTTGAACATGCTGCCAACAGTGAAGGATTTTGTGAATCAAATCCCACGCGATGTCTGATATAGTCAAGGAACCCAAAATAGATATCGGGCAAGCCCTGGTCTTTCTGTCTGGCAATGAAGGTTCTGGCCTTCAAGGAAAGATCGTTGTAAATTAAATCAACGGCTTGTTTCACTGTGGCTGGAAATTCTTCGCCCTGATCCTTTGTGGGAACGTATTGTGCAACATAGACATCTTTTTTCCCGTCTAAAAAAAGCAGATATAACACGGCTTCCAAAAGCATTTTCACATCTGCATAAATACCGGGGTCATGACTGAGCCTGGGGCCGGCAACATTCAATATTTCAATCTGGTTCTCAAGAATAAAGGATTTCAAAAATATGGATGCTTCAAAATCCTCTGTGCTGATCAGATCAATATAAATATTGGGACGATCAATAAGCTTTGCATGATTCCGGGTCAATTTTGATCCGCCGGTCAGCTTCCCACGTGAAATTATGACTGTCCCATGAGAATCCTGAATATTTTGTTTGGTGCGCTCCCTGTAATCCGTGGATTTCATTTCCATTAAAGTGTATTTCAAAGGCAAGGGCCCATTTTCGGTCAATCTGCCTTTGGGTATCCATCCGCCGTGGGGAATCGCAAATTTGATGGCCACATCAAGTGCAGCCTGATCCGCACCTGTCTGGCCGCCGGAAATAATTTTTTTCAACATCAGTTGGTTCTGGTCCTTTTTTTTAATTTTTCCTTGTTCTATATTAACAGTAAGGGTTATAACTTCAATACTATTTTATCCTTTTGGACGATTTAACAAAGGACAGATATGAAAATACCGTCTCGAGATGAATGCTTCAAACTGATAAATGACATGGATATGATGGACCATATTGTCGACCATTCTCTCATGGTTTCCAATGTCACACGATTTTTGTGCAAACGTCTGAAGACAATTTTTCCGGACCTTGACATCCGCCTGGCGACCCATGCGGCACTTTTGCATGACATTACCAAAACAAGAAGTTTTGATACGCATGAGATCCACTCAGAAACCGGTGGACTGCTGCTGACACAACTGGGATATCCGGAAGTCGGGAATATTATCCGCCAGCATGTCCTTCTGGATTCCTATGAAACAGACTCACCTATCTGCGAACAGGAGATTGTCAACTATTCAGACAAAAGGGTGCTTCATGACAAAGTTGTTTCACTCACCAAACGCCTTGAATACATTACTCACCGGTATGGCAAAAGAGTGGAGTTTAAAGAAAAAATACAGATGATGTGGGACAATACGCTTGTTCTGGAATCAAAACTTTTTTCCCGTCTGGATATTCAACCGGATGAGCTGTCGACATGTATGAGTGATCAAAAAAAAACCAACTATTTTCAGGCAGGATCAACCACATAGCATTGAACAATGCTGAACAAATCATTGATTTCAAACGGTTTGGCTAAAAAAGCACTGGCCCCGGCCAACCTGGATTTTGATTCGTACGCAGCCTTCCCCGACATGATGATAAAAATTTTTTCAGGATCTTTTTTTTTCACCCTGGACATCAGTTCAAGCCCGTTCATTTCCGGCATATCCACATCTGAAATGATGATATCGACCGGTGCCCCGTTTTCAATATACGACAGGGCTTCAAGACTGGAATCAAAAGATTTTACCTCACGGTTGACACAATAGGACAATGCAGTTACAGTCAGATCTCTGATCAGATGATCGTCGTCGACGACAATTATTTTCACGTTGTTTATTATAACAATTCTCCCTGAAAAAGAAGGTTCAGGCGACTTTTAACACTTCAGGAAACAAAGCCAGGTCACTATTGGGAAATGCGTAGTCAGATATCACTTTTATATTTTCAAAGACCGCTTCTCTCCTGTGAACGCCTAAAGGATAGTCCTCGCTGAAAATAGCAGCGGCCATCACACTTAAAAGCTTGACCCGTTCCCTGAAAAGATGCGTAGACGAATCCAGATTAAAAAAAGATATATCGATTTGTGAAATAAGATGATTTACAACAGCTGCATTATCAAGTGCCGCTTTTTTCCTGAACTCACCCATGGGGTAGCCCTTTAATGCCGCTGTTACCATCACGAGCAAAAGGTGAAGCCTTAGACTAAAAACGTCTTCCTGGCTGCTCCTGGATTCCCTGTTTTGTACCGTACCAAATCGTTTCATAATAGTGATTTAAATAAAACAAAAAATTGAGAGTAATTTAGTTTGTCTTATCATATATTTTCAATTAATCAACCTTCAATTTTGCCAAATCTAATTATCCGGTTCTCATAAAATATCCAAGATTAATCCTCCATTGGGTTCTGACAATGAATTCTCAATTTTAGTGATAGCAAGAAAACATCAAATAAAATGCGAATCGATTGTTGCATCCTAAAAAAAAGTGCTATTGTTGTGTAGTCAAACCACAATTATTAGAGACGGCCCGAACAGGTTTAAGCGGTAAAAAAAGAGATTAAGATTTTGGAGGAGATTTGTACGATTTTCCATTGCGTTTCAGGTACAATTGATAGTTTGGGTGTATTTTATCCCCTAACAGAATCAGCAGAGTTGTCCATCATGGTTTCCAGATCCTGATGTAAAGACACTAAAGATTGCCGCGTCTTGTCAAGCTGGTTTTGGATACGGGAAATCTTTTCTTTTTGTTCTTGTTTCTGTGATTCTTCAAGATCCAGCATTTGCGAAATCTGTTCTTCGAACTCTTTATAATCAGTGAAACGTTTGGCAATAATCTGCTTAAATTCACGTGTGGCAGCATCGATCAGGGGCGTAAAATAGTGTTTTGAAACCATTTGCCGGTATTGTTCAAATTGCGGTTTCAACTGCCTTTTAGTCTGTTGCCTCATTTTCATACTCGTTTTTTCAAGTCCCGGGGTAAAGGAAAAACGAGCACGTTTGTTTACCAAAGACCCAATCAGTGCCGTCAAAGTACTCAGGCCAAAGTCGGTTATAATACCTGCTTTTGTTTTTGAATTGTATTCCGCATTGAAAATATAGTCCGGCAACTTGAGACCAAGTATTTGTTTAATTCGGTTAATATCAACAATTTCAAATGAAGTTTCTTTTTTGATTGCCATATTTAGCTTTTCAAACTCATCATGGACCCCGGATTTAATCAGATCAATCTGGTACGAATTTAGCAAAGACTGAAAATGGGATGCTATCTCAAGCTCCTGACCATTGATGAACTGTTTGATTTTAGGCTTTATCTGCTCCAGCTCGTAGTGTTCCAAACCCCTTCTAAAATCCTGGAACATCAAATAAAACAGATAGTTAAAACCATGGTCGTCAGAGCCTTTTTTATAAGCATGAACATCAATATTTATCTGATCAATATGCTGGCGTGTTTTCTTTAGCAGCGCCATATCATCATTTGTGAAAGCTGTATCCAGATTCACGCAAATTTCATCTTTAAGGCCTGAAACTGCACCTTCAATGGAATTATTTACAATAGATTCAAGTCGGGATGCATTCAAATGCAGTTGTGTAACGGCATCTCTGGCATCCTGATTTCCACCCGGGTCAGACGATAGCAACTCAAGAAACAGATCGGATCGCTGCTGTAGTTTGGAAAGGATCAAATCAAGACGGTACAAAAAATTGGCTGCCAGATATTTTTGGCGGGAAATGGCAATAACACGATCAAAAAAAGAGCGGAAACGTGTGGCTTGCTCATGACAGAACTGAACCATTTTTTTGTCCTCCTCCCACAACAGAAATCGGCTTTTGTCTTTTTTAGACAACCGGGACGCCTTATTTTCAAACAGGTGATGCAGGCAGGAAAAAGAGTATATACGCGGATCATTAACCAGATAATTCAAATCCTGCATTATTCCGGCTTCGATTTTCTTAAGATCTTCAAGATTTTCATGCTCTGTCAGATCACAATTGTTAATAAACAGAACATGGTCAATAAGACCCAGTTTTTTAATCTGGTTGATAAAGGTGACATCTGCCTGACGCAATCCATTCCTGGAGCTGACACAGTAAATTATCAGGTGGGCTTGTTCTATATAGTCCAACACCTGTCCCAGCGATGCCGGGTCAGTTGCGTCTGCCCCCTGACAATCGGCAACCTCAAGATCCGGATCAAGGGCACGCCCATAAATAGTCAGACAGACATCTTTTACAAAGAATGCCTTATCAGCACTGGCCGTAAATTTGGTGTGACGTTCAAATTGTTTGCCAATAAATGTCAATGTGCTCTCATCAGCCTGCACAAGGTTTTGACACGTATCAAATCCCTGAAGGGCGTGACGAATCATCAGGGTTTCCGGTTGGATCAACTCCTTGGAAGCCGGCAGCTCATCACACATTTTTTGATAGGCCTGTTCCAGAAAGGCCCTGTCATCTCCGCGGCGAAGATCAAAACCGGTTTCCGGTTGAATCGTTCTCTTGTGGTCTGGGAAATGCCGGAGTGCGTTCTCCAACTGGGTATTGATTTGATCCCAGGACTTGAAATGAATAATCGCCTGATTTTTTGGACCTTTTTGAATCCTCGTGGTAATCGAGGTGATCACCCCTGCCCCTCTTTTAACCAGATCCTTTTTAAGCAGAGAATTGACCAGCGTGCTTTTACCGGACTTTATCACGCCCACCACGGCGATTTTCATCTGCCCGTTTTCTATTTGACCGGGGATGGCCATGCAGGCCTGTCTGTAGGATTCACAGGCTGAATCATAAAACCGTGGGACCTCCTTGGTTTGAACAAGAATGTCCTGCATGCGCTCAACGATCTCATTGATGGATTTTATTGGGAACATTTGCGTTGTCATGGTTTGCTAAAAAGGGATCAATAGATCATCATCATCGCTTTTTCATATTTCATTTCCGTACTTGTGGAAAATATTATGTCCTGCGATATGGGGCAGGTCAGCCAGGCCGAATCGTTCAGTTCATTATCCAATTGCATCGGCCCCCACCCGGCGCATCCGAGCATAATCATGAAGGATTCAGGACCCTGGCCTATGGCAATGGCTTCAAGGATATCTCTTGAGTTGCTCAATGCCAGCCAATCGGTTACTTTCAGGGACTCGTTCCATTCAAACGGAGGGCCGTGTAAAACAAAAACCCCGCTGGGCTGTACAGGGCCTCCCATAAACACGTCCATGGTATCTATACTTTTACCGCAGTCAACATTCAGGTCTTCGAACAGCTCGCGCCCGGTCAGCAGAGGGTGCACTTTATTGATGATGAACCCGAGAGCACCGGATTCATTGTGTTCACACATGCATGTAACGGTCTGGGCAAAATTGGGATCAGGCAAACCTGGAATCGCAAGAAGGAAGTGACCTTTCATGCTTTGTGCTGTTTCTTCACTCATTAAGGAACTCCGTATTTCATCTTGACATTGTCTTCATCGTTTACGTATAGTTATCAGTAGAGTAGTTTTAAATATTTTTGCTTCATTTGCAATACTTTTTGTAATCCGGAACAGGCATTATGAGTGAAATGGACCCCCAAAATATAAAGATTCAGCATCCTGATGCTGCGGTCAAAACAAAACAGCCACAAAAATCTTCGGTGCCAGGTTCCGGTGAATTCCAGAAACTGCTGAATGATCAGGCACAAAAACAAACCCCGGGGACCCAGGATAACCAAAGCACATCGCTTCCGGAAATCACAAGCTCATTTAAGGCGTCCCGCCTCAATCTCGAACTTGATACGAACCTGTTTACTCAGAAAATTGAAAAGTCCATGATGCTTCTGGAGTCTTATGCCGCCTGGTTGTCAGATCCGAAAAAATCGTTAAAACAAACCCAGGGGTTGCTTGAGCAACTCGTTTCCCAGACCCGGACGCTTGAAGAAGAATTTAGCTCCCTTTCTCCTGCGGATCCGGAGCTTACAAAAATCTTGTCCCAGCTTCAGACCACCATCAAAGTTGAACAGATCAAATTTAACCGTGGTGATTATTTAGGCTGATCCCCTTTTCTGCCATAAACATCATCAAACCTGACAATATCATCTTCACCCAGATAGGAACCAGACTGAACTTCGATTAATTCCAGGGGTATTTTACCTGGATTTTCTATTCGGTGCATGGTCCCCAAAGGGATATAGGTTGATTCATCTTCTTTGAGCAGCATCTGTTTTTCCCCTCTGGTGACAATGGCCGCACCGGATACAACTGTCCAGTGTTCTGCCCGGTGGAAATGCTTTTGAAGGGACAACTTCGCCCCCGGCTTTACAGTAATTCGTTTTACCTGAAATCTGTCCCCGATATCCATGGTCTCGTAACTTCCCCAGGGCCGATAGACTTTTTGATGGGTAACCGATTCCTGTCTGCCATTGTCTTTGAGTTGCTTGACGATCTTTTTGACGTCCTGCACCCTGTCTCGCGGGGATACCAGGATGGCATCCTTGGTCTCAACGATGACAAAATTCTCAATTCCCACCGCCGTGACTAAGCTGTTTTCAGAGCTGATATAACTGGCATTGACATCATGGGTAATGACATCGCCTTTAATAACATTCTCATTGTCATCTTTATTACCGGTCTGCCAGAGCGCATCAAAAGAGCCAAGGTCACTCCACCCTACACTCAAAGGGATCATGACCCCTTTTGTGGTTTTTTCCATAACCGCGTAATCGATGGAATCTGACGGTATTTTTTCAAAGTCCGTCAGGTTCAACCTGAAGAAATCAAGATCCCGAATACCGTTTCCCATTGCCTGTTTGCAGGGAGCAACCACCCCGGGACTATGGATGTCAAGTTCCGAAATAATCTGGGATGCCTTAAACATGAACATCCCTGAATTCCAGCAATACTCCTGGGTATCTATATACTTTTTTGCCGTCTCTTTATCCGGTTTTTCAACGAAACAGTCAATGGCGGCAATCCCCGCCTCGCTGTCTATGGCGTCTCCTTTTTTAATATATCCGTATCCGGTTTCCGGCCCATCGGGAATGATACCGAATGTGATGAGTTTACCGGATTTCGCAAACCCAAGACCTGTACTGATGGCAGCATGGAAGTCGTTTGTTTTCTCAATGACATGGTCTGCGGGCAGTATCAGAAGGATAGGATCTTCATGCATCTGCAATGCTTTTAGAGCGGCAAGAGCGATGGCCGGTGCAGTGTTCCTTCCTACAGGTTCCAGAATAATAGCCGACGGTTCAACATCAATCTGCCGCAGTTGCTCCGCTGTCATAAACCGATGATCCTCGTTACAGACAATGATAGGCGGTTTTACATTATCCAGACCGTCAAGCCGCAAAACCGTATTTTGAAGCATCGTATTTTCATTATAGATATCAATCAACTGCTTTGGATAAAGTTCCCGGGACAAGGGCCATAGCCTGCTACCTGAACCACCGGCAAGAATTACTGGAATTATCATATTCTCTCCTTTTTCACAATTTTTTTGCCCTGTATATATTTATTGTCAGACCGTGATTGACCTTATAAGAATCTATATTTATGTCACCAAACCCTTCTTTGGTCAACCATCCTGTAATATTATCCGGCGCAAACCCCAGCCACTCCCCACCGATGATCTGTTTTATGCCTTCGTTGTTGTGTTTTTTAAAATCAGATAAAACAAATGTCCCCCCCGGCTTAAGTACGCGGAAAACTTCCTGGATTGGACGCTTGGGTTGCGGGATATGATGCAGCACCATGCTCATGACAGCCGTGTCGATCTCTTGGTTTTTCATGGGCAGATGTTCGACTTCTCCCAGCCGAAGCTCTGTATTATTAATGCCTGAAAGTCTTAATCTGGCCTGTTCAAGCATCTCCGGAGAGCTGTCTATTCCGATAAGCTTATCAGATGTTTTTTCCGAAAGGGTATCCAGTAATTCTCCGGTGCCGCACCCAAGATCTGAGATTGGCCCCTTAAACGGGAGCATTTTCTTAATTTTTTCATTCAGATCAAATTCCCCCAATACTTCCCTTTTTAACCGGCCCCACTGGGGAGCCACTGTTTTAAAAAAACGTTTTGTCCGGTTCTGCCGAATGGCGATCATTTCACTGGATTTCTCCAGATCTTTTTTGCAGATATCATCGCTTGCCAGATTCTGGTCAATAAACGAATGCAACACAATTAAGTCCTTGGATTCAACAGCCGCATAGTATGTAAAACTGCCATCCCGTCTTGATGTAATCAATCCTGATTCCATCAGAATCTTTAAATGTCGGGAAACCCCCGATTGAATCATATCAACAATTTTTACAATTTCATTAACATTGAGTTCATATCGTCTTAAAACCAGCAGCAGTCTTAGACGGGTATTATCCGAAAGCGCCTTAAAGCATTTTATAAGTTCCATGGTCATCAATATTTATCTTAAAAGATTACAGAACAATTTGTTGTCCAAAATCCAGAACCCGGCAATTGATATTATGTGCGCCAAGTTTTTCTTTAAACAGCGCAGGATCTGACTGGATAACGTCAAAAGTATTATAGTGCATGGGAATTGCACACTCAGGTTTAACAAATGTACACGCTTTTACGGCATCATCTATGCCCATGGTAAAATTATCTCCTATGGGTACCAGAAAATAATCCACAGAATTCATCTCACCGATAAGCGTCATATCATAAAACAGACCGGTATCACCTGTGTGATAGATCACCTTGTCTTCAATAAAAAACAGGATACCGGTAGCTGATCCGACACATTGATTGTCCGGTGTTACCGAACTGTGCAGTGCCTGGGTCAGTTTTACCCTTCCAAATTCGAACTCAAATGATCCGCCAATATGCATATTATGGGCACGCCCTCCCTGGGCGGCAATGTAGGATGCCAGTTCATTTTCACAAACACAAAGCGCATCACACCGGGAAGCAATACTCAATGTATCCCCAAAATGATCGCCATGACCGTGTGTGATAAAAATATAATCTGCGCTGACCTGCCCAGCCTGGACCGGTGACGTCGGGTTACCGTCCAAAAAGGGATCAATCAGAAGTCTGGTCCCTGATTCCAGGGTGATCAAAAAAGAGGAATGCGAAAAATATCTCAGTTTCATGGCTTTCTCCTTCATAAATCGTTTTTTTATCTTACTTACCATAAACCAAAGAAATCTCATAAAGGAATCTATTGAAAAGACTATTATCAGGCGCAAACTGTCTCATGCAGCGAAACAACACTGTCTCAAAACGTATAAAAATTATAGACACCACATACGCACACGCCCAGACACTGAAAAAAATGTTATAGAATCAGTCACTTAGCCATGATCAATTAATTGTCTTCCAGCTGGTATGGTTATTGAATATCTTTTTTATCGTTGTTCAAATAAAAAAACAAAACAGATAATTTGGAGGTTCACATGGGAGTACTTGTAGGAAAAAACGCACCGGAATTTACAGCCACAGCAGTCAAGAAAAACGAAATCATTGAAAATTTTAGTTTATCGGATTTTAAAGGCAAATATGTTGTCCTGTTCTTTTATCCGCTGGATTTTACATTTGTCTGCCCCACCGAACTTCATGCGTTCAGCGAGAGGCTGGATGACTTTGAAAAGCGTAACGTAGAGGTTATCGGTGTCAGTATTGATTCACACTTTTCCCACCTGGCATGGCTGAACACCCCTAAAGCCAAAGGCGGGATTCAAGGCGTAGCTTACCCAATTGTCTCTGATTTGAACAAAACTATTTCATCCGATTATGATGTCCTGGTTGAAAATGCAGGTATTGCCTATAGAGGACTTTTCCTCCTTGATAAAGACCATGTGGTCAGGCACCAGGTGGTTAATGATCTTCCGTTGGGCAGGAATGTCAGCGAAACATTGAGAATGGTGGATGCCCTCCAGTTCACGGAGAAACATGGCGAGGTTTGCCCTGCCAACTGGAACCAGGGGGACAAATCCATGGCACCGACACAGAACGGACTGGAAGATTTTTTCAAATAGGGGTTTAGGACCGGCTTCAAAATTCCTGACTTTTTTGTTTACAAAATATCCAATGTTTTAAGGTTTTTGGAAACAATTTAAATCAAGTTATTTCATAACGATTCCATAGCAAACAGGGCTTGGACATACCATTGTGTCCAAGCCCTTGCTTTTTATAATAGTATCATCGAACCACGATGAGAAACAAACCCGCTTATTTAACGGTCAAAACGGGACACGGGGCCTGTAGGATTACGACCTGAGCCGTAGAGCCAAAGATAAGCTTGCCAACCTTAGAGCGGCTTCTAACACCGATGATAATTTCATCCACAGCGTTTTCAGTGGCAAATTGAACAATATCCTCTCCGGCATCAAAGCCGCGAACCAGCAAATGCGTCTGGCTGGCTACGCCAAAATCCTTAAAATACGCTTTTGCACTTTCAAGATTTTTTTCAGCTTTGATAATTTCTTCTTTTTCACTTTTTTCTCCACCAACCATGGAGGTGACTATCATTATCTCCCCATCAAACGCTTTGGCATGTTTTACGGCAATATCCATTAAATCTTTTCCAACATCCGTGCCTTTATAACCGACCAGAATTTTCATAATACTCTCCCAAAAATGTTAATAACTATTCCATAAATTAACAGATCCCCTCTTTAGAAGATAATATGATGCTTTTCTTTGTATTATCAACACAAATTAACATGATGCTGGAATAAAATCATAAAAGCCAGATCATAAAATCGATACTGTTTAACGCAGCTTGTGTTTGATTTTATAAAAATTTCGTGTATGCTGATGTTCATCAAAACTCAATGAATCATACTCATAACGAACAAAAAAGGGGCCGCTATGTATCTACCGACCAAATACAAAGATTTTGCATCAAAATACCCGGAAATTTTCAATCTTTATAAAGAGCTTGGAACCCATGTCCGTGAATCAGGCCCTTTGGATGAGAACACGCAGAACCTTATTAAGCTTGGCATTGCCGTTGGCTCCAACTCCAGAGGTGCTGTCATGTCCCATACCCGAAAAGCACTTGAGACCGGCGCCACCAAAGATGAAATCTGTCATGCCATCATGTTGTCATTATCCACCACCGGTTTTCCAACAATGATAGCAGCATTGAACTGGGCCAACGAAGTTTTAGAAAGTGATGACGGTCAGAACTCATGAATTTTGAACAGCTTTTACAAGGGTCCGCACAAGAGCACGGACACCTTTGTCCGGGCCAGGTTGTCGGGGTTAGAATGGCGATGCTCGGCCTGGAGTTGATTGGACTTGAAGATCCCAAACATACCCGGGATATCAAAAAAATAATTGTTTATGTTGAAATTGACCGGTGTGCCACAGATGCGATCTCCTATGTCACCGGTGTAAAACTTGGCAGACGATCCTTAAAGTTCAAAGATTACGGCATTATGGCAGCGACTTTTGTCAATCTTGAAACCAATGAGGCCTTTCGGATCGTGTCCACAGAATCCTCGCGAACGGCGGCCACAAAATACGCTCCTAACATTGAAGACCCACACCAACAGCAGCTTGAAGCCTATAAGATCATGCCGTTATCAGAACTGTTTGAAGTATCCAAGGTTCTTCTTGAGATTGCCCCTTCCGATATGCCGGGGCCGGCCACACACAAAGCTGAGTGCACCAAATGCGGCATTGTTATCCGGGACGCTAAACAGATTGTAAAAGATAAAAAAACTTTTTGTCATGCCTGCGCAGATATGGCATACTACCATAATATCAGCCCGGTTAAGTTATGAAAAACAGGTTTCCTGTAACAATCATGTAACAAAATCGTAACACTTTTTACACCTTCATATTCTTTTTAATTTCAATCAGTTAACAGCACCGATCACAATTGAACCGCCAACCGCATTTTTTCCTTTTGCATCATGTACCATTCTGTGGTACCCCGAAGAATGAATGATCTTAAACACCTGTTGAAGGAGCTCTTATGCCAGTTTTCAGTTTTTTAGCGTATCCAAAAACAAAAATGAAAGATCAGTTAATCAAAGATCTCTCCCAAATTCAATATTGCGAAGTTCAGGTATCTGACAATGAAGATGTATTGATTCTGCTTGCTGACACACCAGACGAAGAGACCAATAAAGGGTTAATCAATACGGTCAAGGAACTTGATTCGCTACAGTCCTTGAGCATGACCTTTGGACATACAGATTCTTAAAAAGTATATATTTACCAACTAAAGGAGTGGCAAATGACGATTACCAGAAGAGATTTTATCAGGGCCATGGCTTTGAAAAGTGCGGCTGTTGCCGCAGTGACCATGTTTCCGGGAATCAGTTTCGCAGGCTGGAAACCAACCGATTTGACAACCGATTCCATTGTCTGGAGCAAAACCCCCTGCCGTTTCTGCGGCACCGGATGCGGACTTCTGGTGGGTGTCTCTAATGAACGCGCCGTTGCTGTTAAAGGTGATCCAAACTGTTCTGTGAACAAAGGTCTTTGCTGTGTTAAAGGATATCATTCCATCCAGATTCTTTACGGTAAAGACAGGTTTACGACCGCCTATGTTCGAAAAAACGGGAAGTTAACGGCAACGCCTATCGACCAAGCCCTGGATCTTGTGGCCCAAAAAATGAAAGAATCCATTTCCACCACCGGAAAAGACTCTGTTGCTATTTACGGTTCAGGCCAATGGTCGATCCCGGACGGTTATGCGGCATCAAAACTGTTTAAAGGCTGTATCGGTACCAATAACGTGGAGGCCAATGCCAGGTTGTGCATGGCCAGCGCTGTGACCGGGTGTCTCACCTCATTTGGCCTGGACGAGCCCATGGGATGTTATGAAGATATCGACAATGCCGATGTTTTTGTTACCTGGGGAAATAATATGGCTGAAATGCATCCCGTACTTTTTTCACGGATGCTTGCCAATCGAAAATCCAAAACCAATGTCAGGATTATCGACCTTACCACCCGTCACACCCGTTCCAGCCAGGCTGCCGACAAATCAATTTTATTCAATCCACAATCCGATCTGGCAATTGCCAATGCTATCTGCCATGAGATCATTAAAAACAACCAGGTCAACACACAATTCACTGAAAACCATGTCTCTTTTCACAAAGGCAAAACCGATATCGGATACGGTGTTGACGATGGTTTCAAATTTAAGGACAAAGCAGAAACCGTAGATTTTGAAACATACAAAGCCTTTTTGGCCGATTACACACCTGAAAATGCCGAAAAGGTTTCCGGCGTGCCTGCCGAGGACATTAAATACCTGGCAGCCCTTTATGGGGATCCCGACAAAAAAGTCACCTCTTTCTGGACCATGGGGATGAACCAGCATACCCGCGGCACATGGATGAACAACCTGGTCTATAACATTCATCTTCTGACCGGTAAGATATCCACACCGGGCAACAGCCCCTTCTCATTGACCGGTCAGCCCAGCGCATGCGGCACGGTCAGAGAGGTCGGTACGCTGACTCACAAACTGCCGTATGGTGTTGTCATGAAAGAAGGCGCCCGCAAAAAAGCGGCCGCCATCTGGGGTGTTCCCGAATCGAATATCGACCCGAAACCCACCTATCATACGGTGGAAATGTTCAGGGCTCTTGACCGCGGGGACATAAATTTCATGTGGGTACAGGTAACCAATCCCATGGTAACCATGCCCAAGCTGAAGCGGTATCGGGACGGTGCTAAAAAAGAGGGCCGATTTATAGTAGTATCAGAGATTTATCCCACGCCGACGTCCGATATTGCCGATGTTGTCCTGCCGTCCGCGCTATGGGTGGAACGGGAAGGTTTTTTCGGCAATTCAGAAAGACGCACCCAGCACAACAATCAGCTGGTTCCAAAACCGGGAGAGGCCATGTGCAATACCTGGCAGCTCATCCAGGTGGCAAGGCGGCTGGGATATGAGAAACAGTTCCCCTGGAGCCAGGAAACCTATATCGAAGATATCTGGAACGAATATACAAAATTTCATGACAATCCCAAACACCGGATGGCCCCTTACAAGGTATTACAGCAGCGTTCCGGTGTTCAATGGCCTTTTGTCGACGGCAAAGAGACCCGATGGCGGTTTAATGCCAAATATGATCCGGCCTGTGAAGGAGACAGCTTTGACTTTTACGGTAAACCCGATCATCGAGCCTGGATCTGGCTGCGCCCCTACGAGCCGCCGGCCGAATCCCCGGATCGTGACTACCCCTTCTGGCTGAACACCGGGCGGGTGCTTGAGCACTGGCACACAGGCTCCATGACCCGCAGAATCCCGGTGCTTCACAAGGCAGTACCCGAAGCCTATGTGGAGATCAACCCGGAGGATGCCAAATCGCTGGGTGTTGTCAACGGCACCCAGATCAAGATAACATCACGCCGTGGGTCTATTGTCATGAAAGCGGAGATTAACGGCCGCGGCAACCCGCCCAAGGGAATGGTTTTTGTCCCCTTCTTTGATGAAAACTTTTTGATCAATGAGGTCACCCTGGATGCGTTTTGCCCGATATCCAAACAGCCGGATTATAAAAAATGTGCTGTCAAACTGGAGAAAGTCTAATGGGAAAATCAGGACATAAGATTGGAAAATTGTTTTTCATTTTTGCAGGAATCTGCATTTTTGTTCTACCGATTCTTATTTACCAGGCACTGTCCGCTCAGCCCAGCGACAGCCTGGTGCAGGTGAACAATACTCCGGTTCCTGATTTTGATCACCAGGCCAAACGTCTGTATGGCACCTATAATGACACGACCCCCGACTATATGGCCGGGACCTCTACTTCCCGAACCCTGGATTACTATTATTCACTGCGCCAGTATCCGGGATCACCGCCGGCCATACCCCATGAACTGCTGGCCAAAAAGGATCCTGCCATGGACTGTCTGTCCTGCCACGAACAGGGCGGATTCGCCCAGCAGTTCAACAGGTTCACACCGGTAACGCCACATCCCCAGCATACCGCCTGTCAGCAATGTCATGTCAAACCCGACAGCGACACCTTTTTCACCGGTATTGACTGGGTCAGCGTGCAGCCGCCCAAACTTGGTAAATCAGCACTCGCCGGTTCACCGCCGCCCATTGCCCATCCGTTGCAGATGAGGGAAAATTGTATTGCCTGCCACGTCGGCCCCGGTACGGTGGTCGCCATTCGTGTTGAGCACCCCATGCGGGGAAATTGTCGGCAATGCCACGTGCCCGCCGAAACACAAACACTTTTTTCACGGAATCCCAGGTAATGCGGACCCAAAGAGGTGGTATGAAAAAACAAGATAAAAACAGACAGCTGCCGCAAATTCTATTTTGTCTGGTGCTGTTCGGGACACTGACACTTGTGTGCCTCCCTGTATTTTCAAGTGGTGACGGGGTGACGGGTCTAATAAAAAGTGCCACGACCAAATTAGATCCGGACAATCAGGTTCAAACCGACATTATCATGCCAAAACATGTTGTTCAGGCAAAAGAGCCATATCAGGGCGGCATTTTTTATACGCAAACCCGGAAAGATAAAATCTCACGCTTCAAATGCAGTGCCTGCCATAGCGACAAAGAGGTTATGATCAAAAACGCCGGCAAAATATCCCATGCCGAGATCAAGGTGCAGCACGGTGGAAAAGACGGACCATCGGATTGCAACACCTGCCATGATAAAACCGACAGGGACTTTTTAATCTCTGCAAAGGGTGCCAAAATTGATATTGACCACGTGTATGACATGTGCGGTCAATGTCATTTCCGGCAGAAAAAAGACTGGATTGGCGGTGCTCACGGCAAACGGGTTACATTCTGGGCCGGACAACGGGTGGTTGAGAATTGTACATCCTGTCATAACCCGCATTCCCCACGGTTTGAGAAAAGAATGCCCACAACATATTCTGTTCCGCTTAAATAAATAGGATGATCATATGGATTCTGATAAAAAGAAAAAAATAGATCGCAGGACCTTTCTAAAAGGAGCAGCAACTACAGCCATTGCCGGCGGTGCAGCGGCAACTGTGGGGTGTAAGGGCACAGGACTGCTCAACAGCTCCCAGGCCGTTGCCCTTGAGTTCCAGGAATATTTTAAAAAACATTACCGTTTGATGACCGCCAAAGAGAGACAGGAAACCGTTTCCCGGCTTGAAAAACTGGCCAAAATAAAACAGGACCTTTCAGTTAGCATCGATACCACAGGCCCCCAGGAAAACGTCCTTTACGGATATGCCTTTAATGTCACCCGATGCGAGGGGTACATGGAATGCGTTAAAGCCTGTGTCAAAGAAAACAATCTGGATCGAAAATCAAACACCCAGTACATCCGGATTTTTGAAATGGAACATGGTCAGATGTCACCGGATCAGGGGGACGGCAAATACTTTCACATGGTGCCCAAAGATGGCCATTTCTACATGGGTGTTCAGTGTTTTCAATGTGAAAATCCACCCTGCGTAAAGGCATGCCCCACCAAGGCCACCTGGAAAGAGCCTGACGGACTTGTTGTGGTCGACTATGACTGGTGTATCGGCTGTCGGTACTGCATGGCTGCCTGCCCATACTGGGGACGGCGATTCAACTGGAACCAGCCGGAAATACCCAAAGAAGAAGTTACAAAAAGCCAGCATTATCTGGGCAATCGTCACCGGGTCAGGGGGATGATGGAAAAATGTACTTTCTGCCTCCAGCGAAGCCGTAAAGGCAAGCTGACAGCCTGTGCCGAGGCTTGTCCCACAGGTGCCCGCGTATTCGGTAACCTTCTGGATCCGGACAGTGAAATCCGGTTCGTGCTGGAAAATAAAAAAGTATATCGGCTCAAAGAAGATCTGGGTACGGATCCCAAATTCTGGTATTTTATCGATTGATCATAATCCTAAGGATGATTTTATGAAAAACACGACAGACTCAAAGGGTTTCTTCTCCTTTATCAAAGACACGCTGGTATGGAACCTGTCCGGATCAATCGGATACCAGGTTTATCTGTGTATCCTGCTGTGCCTTATGCTGACCGGTGTCTACGGATATTTTGTGCAGTTCAAAATGGGACTTGCCGCCACCAACATGTCAAACATTGTATCCTGGGGATTTTACATATCCAATTTTACTTTCCTTGTCGGCGTGGCTGCGGCTGCTGTCATGCTGATTCTGCCGTCTTATGTCTTCAATGACAAGGATCTGCATAAAGTTGTGATTATCGGCGAGGTGGTGGCTGTCGGCGCTTTGGTCATGTGCATGACCTTTGTATTTGTCGATCTTGGCAGGCCATTGCAGTTCTGGCACCTGATCCCGGGAATTGGACAGCTCAATTTCCCATCCTCTCTTCTTTCATGGGACATCCTGGTCTTAAACGGTTACCTTGCGCTAAATGCCCTGGTTCCCGCCTATATCGTTTACTGCCACTATCAGGGAAAAGAACCGGTAGGAAAATACTATAAACCCTTTGTATTTATCTCCATTGGATGGGCTGTAGCGATTCATATGGTTACGGCATTCTTATACCAGGGTCTGCCGGCCCGGCCATTCTGGAACAACCCTCTGATGGGACCCCGATTTTTAGCTTCTGCATTTGCGGCAGGACCTGCCATCATTTCACTGGTACTCCATGTGGTCAACCTTGCCACAGATTATAAAATTGATACCAAAATATTTAACAAGCTGAGAATCATTATAGTTTCAGCCGCCGTTATTAATCTATTGATGTTGTTTTCAGAAGTTTTCAAAGAATTTTATTTCCCGACCCATCACAGCCAGTCCGCCATGTACCTGTTTTTTGGACTGGACGGTCATGACTCTTTGGTACCATGGATCTGGACAGCTATTTCGATAAATGTGCTGGGCACATTGATCCTTGCCATTAATCCTTTTAAGAGCAAACCGATCCTCTTAATTCCAGCCCTTGTGCTGCTTATCGTGGGCATCTGGATTGAAAAGGGAATCGGCTTGATTGTACCGGGCCTTGTACCCTCTCCCATGGGAGAAATCATCAGCTACGCACCCAGCATGATTGAGTTGTACATCACCATCGGTGTGATCGGTCTGGGTATGTTTGTTGTCACGGTATTGCTGAAACCTGCTTTGATTATCGAAAAAAATTTCGAAGACAGGCAGGCGTAAACAGACCACTGCCTCATTGATTTTTTAACTATTCAATCCGGAGAACTTTATGAGCGCACATCAAAACGCAACCAGAAAAATCAAAGTTGAAGAGGCTGTCGGCTTAAAGCTGGCTCACGATATTACCGAAATCAGACCGGATGAGTTTAAAGGTGTGGCATTTCCAAAAGGTCATATTGTGAAGGAAAAAGATGTCTGCCGTTTGATGAAGCTTGGCAAGCGCCATCTTTATATCCTTGACCTGGATGATTCTAAAATCCATGAAGATCAGGCAGTAAAAGAGATGTCTGATGCCCTGGCCGGTAAAGGGGTGATGTATAACAACGCTCCCAAAGAAGGGAAACTTGAACTTCTTGCCGCCCACGACGGTTTATTGAAAATCGATGTGGATGCCCTTGTTGCCTTTAATATGATTCCGGATGTCATGTGTGCGTCCATCCATACCAACACTCCGGTTAAAAAGGGTGGCAAACTTGCCGGCACCCGTGCCATCCCTTTAATCATCGACCGTGAAATGCTGAACTATGCCATTGAGATAGCCCGGGATAATTTCCCGATTTTTGAAGTCAAACCCTTTAAAAAGGCCAAAGCCCGGTTGGTTATCACCGGCAGTGAGGTGTTCAATGGTCTTATCCAGGACAAGTTTGAACCGATTGTTAAAAAAAAGATGCTGGCCCTTGGCTCAGAGCTTGTTGAAACCACTATTCTGCCGGATGACCGCAGCCTGATCAGTCAGACCCTGCAATCGTATTTTGCCAAAGACACAGATCTGATCATCACCACCGGCGGTATGTCCGTGGACCCGGATGATGTCACCCGGTTTGCCATCAAAGACAGCGGTGTGGATGAGCTTTTCTACAGTGCAGCCGTACTACCCGGCGCCATGTTCCAGATTGCCTATAAAGGGGATATCCCCATTGTGGGCATCCCGGCCTGTGGGCTCTACCAGGAGGTCACGGTATTCGATCTTGTGCTGCCGCGCCTTCTGGCTGGCGAAAGACCGGACAACAAGGATATGGCAAAACTGGCCCACGGGGGGCTTTGCCTGGACTGCCCCACCTGCACTTATCCGGCCTGCTCTTTTGGAAAATCCTTTTAACCTGGATATTGACAAAAAATATCCAGGTTAACGCCTGGTTCATCTGTTTTTTTTAAATTTACGCTGATACCAGGCCGTATGCCCATAAAGTTCTTCCTGGCAGATACCATGGCTGAAATTCACGTCTGAATGGGTTTCAATATAAGTTTCAATCTGCTTCCAATACCCTTTCTTTGAAGTGTAAGAACCGCTGTGGCCCAGATAGCAAACAGGGCCAGTCCCCGGTTCATCAGCACCTTCCACATTTCACCGCCCAGGGGTGAGTATAAAAGACCGAACAGGGTCAATACAGAGGAGAGCAATGCCACCTTAAGGGTAAAAGACTTATTGGGAACCCACAGGGAGACAAGCACCACAGAAACATAGGGAACACCGGCGGCTACTCCCAGGGGAATCATTAAATCGACAATGAAAAACAGAACAAACAAAAGTGCACATAATAAATAAACAGATCCTTCATGCTGGCCCCATACTTTTGTCCATATTTTGTTATTCATCAGTTGCAAGCCTCCATTCTATCCAAACTCATTGATATACAGAATTTTACACCTATCAAAAAAACCAACAAGTCCATACCGTTCTGCCTTTATAAATTATAGATAAGATGAGAAGGCTGGCACTCATTCTCCCTGGATTAGTCGACTTTTGAAAGAAATCGGTTGTACTGTTTATGTTGGTAATCCACGTAAGTTAAGGATTATTTGGGACAGCAATGACAAATCGGATCTGCGGGATGCAAGAATACTTGCACTGGTTTGCCGGGTTGAACCCAGACTACTATGGCCAATAAAACATAAAAACAGACAAGCTTATGCTGATCTGGGGATTATTAAAGCAAGAGAGACATTGGTTCAAAACCGTGTGCGAATGATTAATCATATCCGTAGTGTAACAAAAACATGTGGTTGCAGGATTCCAAAATGCAGCACACCAAGTTTTTCAAAACGCGCTCCAGATTATATACCAAAAGAATTAAAAGCCCCACTTAAACCATTAATAATCGCGATTGATCTTCTGACTCAACAGATTAAAGAATTGGATCGTCAAATCAACAGATTATGCAAAAAATATCCAGAAACAG
>CAZLTD010000068.1:0-28833 GCA_964562385.1 uncultured Desulfobacula sp. | reverse complement strand
AGACTTTCACCAAAAAGAATCATGTTTTCCATGTTCTTATCCTTTTACATTTAAAGATTTATACTTTTGAAGCCGGGGCAAAGAAAAAATGTCCCGGCTACAGGTTACAATTATTTGGACTTCAAGAATGCAGGTATATGCGCAGCTTCCCTTGGGCCGACTGTAATGGTCCATCCTGGAAGTTCCTCTTCAATATCTCCTGCAATCGCAGCTGCAAAACCAGGAATGATCAATTCAGTATGTTTGACCTTGTCCATTATGCCGCTTTTTTTAACGAACATGCCCACGTCATCACCGCCGAATTTACCGGCCGCCCAGGCAGTCAGAACAGAAAGGCCCTCAGAGTCTTTGATCAACAGCCAAGCCGGAACTTTGCTGGCTTCAACTTCTCCAGAGACAATAAAGTAGGTCAATGCAAAGTTGGTGGTCACAAGCACTGGTGAATTCTCATCAGGATTACCAATCTCAAAGATACCTTCTGTAACGGTCATTGGTCTCTGGGGATCGGTATAAATATTGAGTCTTTCCAGCAGCAGCGGGAATAGGGATTCAGTTGTGAAGTCAGACAAGACAACTATTCCGCCGTATTTTGCAACAAACATGCCCGCAATTAGAGTTTCCATGTCAAGGTTGCCGGCCATTTCACATGGGAATGTGATGGTCGGGAAACCGAGCGCTTTATTGGAATCTTTAAGAGCTGCACGTCTGATGGCAACCTGATCTTCGAGAGCCTGTTTGATTTCCCTTGAACCCGGATCAATGACAAGATCTTTGATTCCCATGCCGGTCAATTTTTCAGTCAGCGGCTGAAGAGCATCCACAGAATCGGCTTTTACGGCCAAAGGAAGATCGTTGTCTTTGGCAAGTGCGCCAAGATCATCTGCATTGGCTTCTGTTGCAGCATAGAGAAGCGGACGTTTGAATCCGGCAACTTCGACACCAGCTTTCATCACATCAAGATCTTCTGTCATCAGGACCAGGTTGAACTCTGATTCTTTTGCAATTTTTTCAGCAACTTTTGCAAAGGCCTCAGCACCGTTTCCTGCATCTTTAACAACAAGAAGTTCTGGTCTCAGGTTCAGACCTACACGTTCGTATTGGAATGCATTGTAAACTTTGAGTGATTTATCAAGTTCACCAAGATCAATATCAGATGCAACGGTTGCAGCAAGAACTGTTGGATTAAAGAAAGTCTTTTCATGTCTGAAAAGAACCGTTTCACCACCAGTTGTGGTTTTACGAACACCTTTACCAAGTGCGACTGGACGAATGGGGGGGGCTGAAGCTTCTGCCAACTGTTCCTTTGCCTCGTCAGAGACGTATGGGCAAGTGTCCAGTTCTGCTTTTCCCGATGCAAGGTTCATTGCAAAAGCAAGGCATGTTGGAACTCCGCACTCCTTACAATTCGTTTTGGGTAGGAGTTTGAATATCTGTATACCGGTTAATGCCATTTTTTTCTCCTTAAGTTTAGCAAAACTTTTATGGTAAGGTCCGGCAGCCTGATTCTGGTGTGAAGACTGCCGAACCTTTTAAGGGTTTAAATTATCCAACAAGCGGATCCATATTCAGTGCCGGATGACCTTTTTCCTGGAGGAAGGGCAGAATTTCTTCTTCTGTGATTCCAACAGTTTCATCAGCGATCATGTCAAACAGACCCGGAACACCCATGGCCTCACCGCGGGCAACAATTCTATCTTTGAGCTCTTCTTTGAGCATCTTGGGCATCCAAACCATTCTCAAAAGTCCGCCATCGCCAAGGATGAATTTACCCTGAGTGATGTTGAACTTTGAATGACCCACAAATCCCGGAGAAGAAGCACCACCGCCCATAACACCGGCGAGGGTGGTAAACTTCATGCCACAGGGAGTTTCTCCGCCGTAATCACGGCCAACAGTCATGACACCGTTGCAGGCCGGAAGCATGGCAGCAATACATTCGCAGCAGCCACAAGTAGTCATGGGATCATGAACCATGGAGTAGAAGTTATATTTTTCAACGGTGCCTCTGGAGGCTTTGTAGATAAAGTCATTAACACCTTTAAACTGGCCCAGATCGGGATCCAATACCTCACCTTTTTCAATCGGCTGGTTTGGACCGGTGGGGTTGATTTCAAAAGAGGCTTTGCAATCCATCCAATTATAGGCACCGCAAAGACCGGTACGTTCCGGAGATACAGTACAGACGTGAGACGGTGCAAAGGACTGGCACAGGGTGCAAGAGTAGAAAGTTTCTACATCTTCATCCGTCATGGTGTCAACACGGGCATCCCGAATCTGATAATCAGCTCTGGCAACTTCAGTCATCTTGTCAACGGTTTTCGGATCCGTAATCAGTGTAACCTGAACTTTATCAACGATTTTTGTAAAATCCTGATGGAATTTAGCATGGAGAACAACACCGATATCTTTCAGGGTAAAGCCTTTTTCAATAGCGGCTTTAGAAATACGAACCCAGGCGATATCCCTCTGTCCAATATGCATAACACCCTGGATATAATTAACCAGATGATGAATCTGACGCTCCATGATGGGTTCAAAGTCTTCCTGGAATTCACGACCGGCAATCTGTACTTTGATACCCAGTGGGAATGTTCCGCCTTCTTTGATACCGTCCAGTTCCGGACCTTCGACGATGACCTTGCCATCTTCGATTTCGTTCATTTCAGCTTTTTTAACGTGCTCTGTACATTGAGTTTTTCCACCACCGCACTGTGCATAAAGATCAGCGCCTCTGACTCTTTCACCCTCAAATGCAGGACCAAAAGAACAGGGAATATCAATTTCAGAAACAGTAACTTTAAGACCACGAACTTCAATGGATTTTTGAACCATTTCTTTATGTTCAATCGGTGCCACAACATGCTCGTAAGTACAGATACCGGTGGGCAGAATTTCCGGGATCGGCGTGTCGGCGATTGTCGGGAAACCCCAGTTAACACAACCGGCTGCAGCCACACCCCATTCCGTACCCACATCACCCAGTGCATTAACAAATGCAAATACACGGTCTTTGTTGTACTTAAGGATGGTTTTGTAATCACCCGGTTGAACACCACCAAATGCCATGGCTGCTCTGTTGGCAAAACCAAGGGCAAATACGGCAGAAGAGATGTCCGGACCAAATGGTACGATACGGGTGTTCCAGCCAACCTGCATGCCTGCATCCAGGCACTGCTGAATAACGGTTTTGCCATTATGGTTGGCAGCACAGAAGATGTACAGAGATTTTTTCTGATAATCTTCAACGATCATTTTGGCAGTTTCAGCATCTGGGGCCGCACCAACGATGGCAGCAAAACCCGGAGCGGAACCGTCAACAAATTCAACACCACGTTTTCTCAAAATGGTATCGTCGGCAGCACCCACCCACAGTTTACCGTTATCAATATCCGGATCTTCCTGGGCAATATAGAAATCAGGATCATTCAGATATCTTAAGGCTTCTTTGACTTCATAGGAGATAATACCTGCCATACCGGCGTCAAGAAGTGGTCCCAGGTACGGGAGCCAGTTTTTAAGACGGATATGAGGCGGTAAGAGCCCTCTGGCAAAGTCCATTGGTTTTTTAAGATCTTCTAATGTTTCACACTTAATACCGGTGAGAGAGTAAATTACCGGCAGGAAGTACGCTGTATTCGGGAAACCTATTTTTGTGCTTGCATCGTAGGTCTGGAGTGCTTGATCAAGTTCACCTTCAACCTGTGCAACTACTTTGTATCCACCCTGAATGGCAGCAAATGCGATTAATTTTGACATATTATTTTCCCCCTTCTTTGAGGATTTATTATTATGTTATTTTTTAAATTATCCTTCAAGTGCCTGGCGATCAGCCATATCCATCAGGACTCTTTCTCTTGCTTTATCAATACCCAGTTCTGCTCTCTTTTTATCGATATGAGCAATCATTTTGTGGGCATGTTTGATCGGATCAGGTTCTACATCCCACATGCCGCCGTAGATCTCTTCCATGTCTTTGTGCAGGTGATCATGGAATACCGGAGCGCCGGAAGAGTGGAATTTTCCACCAAATACCGTATAGATACCTGATGTCACAACATACTGGCCAATGGCGATGGCTTTTTCACTCATCCATTCCGGTGCGGAACCGGCTACCGGCCAGTCACAAAGATCCTGACCCATGTTACCGGCATTTACAACCTGGATGGCCGCGTTGATGATCCGAGAGTTATCTACACAGGAACCCATGTGGAGAACCGGCGGGATACCGACAACTTCGCAGATTTCAGCAAGACCCGGTCCGCAGTGGGCCGCGGCTGAATCCGGCTGGAGAAGACCTGCGGTTGCAGCTGTAATACCACCGCAGCCTGTGGTCAGTACGATAACGTCGTTTTTAATCAGTTCCTTGATAACTTTCAAATGCATCTCATTGTGCCGCTGACGGGCATTGTTACATCCTACAACCCCTGCAACACCACGGATACGACCGTTGATGATATTGTCGTTCAAGGTGTAGAAAGTGCCTCTGAAAGTACCGCCCAGGTGGTATTTGATGTTCTCAACGGAGAACCCTGCAACCTGTGCCTCTTTTTCAGGCGGGATATTAACGTCGTCACCACGGTTATTGAAGTTTTCAATAGCCATTGTAACGATTCTTTTGGCATCTTCCATGGCATGATGCTCGTCAAACTCAATGTGATGAACATTGGCTTGTTCCATCTTGGCCATGGGATGTGTGGTAACCAGTTTTGTATGGAAGCATTTTGCAACATTGGCCAGGTTCTGGAATACACACTGGACATCAACAACCATTGCATCACAAGCACCGGTAATGATGGCAAGTTCCTGCTGCAGAAAGTTACCTGCATTGGGAACACCGTGTCTTTGCAGAACTTCGTTGGCTGTACAGCAGATACCACCCAGCTGGATGCCTTTTGCGCCGACTTTATTTGCAAGCTCAAGCATTTCAGCGGTCTGTGAAGCGGCAACGATCATTTCAGACAGTACAGGCTCATGACCATGAACGATGATGTTGACATGGTCTTCTTTCATGATGCCGAGGTTGGCTTCTGAGATCAAAGGAGAAGGGGTTCCGAACATAACGTCCTGAAGGTCAGTGGCCATCCAGGAACCGGAAAGGTCGGCCAGGGAGGCTCTTGCACCCTGTTTCATGATGTTCTTGTAATCCTGGTCTACACCGATACAGGTTCTGTGCATGATATCAACAATTTCCCTGTCGATATTTCTGGGCAGAATGCCCAGTTTTTCCCATCTTTCATATCTGGCTTTGGGAAATCTTTTGGGAACAAGCAGCAGGCCTTCGGGTTTTCCCCATTCAGCCAGAGCGGTTTCAGCAACTTCAAGCGCAATTTCATCAATGTCTCTGTCAACCATTTCACCGTCAACTTCAACTTTTGTTTCCACACCGTAATCCGGAGCAATGGCCAGAAGTTTGATGGGATCTTTGATTTTGTAATCATCAGTTTCTTTTCTTGCTGCTGCAAGGAATACTTCTGCAACGGTTCTGCCATGATCCGAATGTGCTGCCGCGCCGGCCGCAATCATTCTGGCAAAGTTTCTGGCTGCGATGGTGTTTGCTGTGGCGCCGCAAAGACCTTTTCGGGTGTCTTCACCTTCAATGCCGCCCTTGGGAAGCGGCAGACGGCAGGGACCCATGGCGCAGTTTTTACAACATGTGCCCTGAATACCAATGTTACACTGCTTCATGTTTACAGCTCTGTCAAAAATAGTCTCGACTCCCAATTCGTGAGAGCGGACAATCATTTTCTGTGATGCAACATCACAAGAGGCTTTTATTGGATCAGCCAGTTTTGGGGCTTTGGCTGCCTTAACTTTTTTTTCTGCCATTAGAGGTTCCTCCTCTTAGTTGTATATATAAATGTTACGCAGCGTAAATTTTCCAACTGCTGCGCAATGTATTACACTTAGCTTGCGCGTTTATGAACCCTGTCGAGAAATTCAATAATGCGTTCAAGCTCTGATTTATTAACTTTCGCAGCTGTTTTCTTAACGTCTGCTTTAGGTGCGGCCGCACGCTCTGTAGCGTGTTTTGCTCTTTCAGCAGCACGTTTTTCTTTAAGTTCTGCTTCAGCATTCTCGCGGGCTGCTGCTTCATCGGCTTCAGCCTGTTTAGCGGCTTCTTCTTTTGCTTTGGCATCAGCTTCTGCTTTTGCCTTGGCATCTGCGGCAGCTTTTGCCTTTGCTTCCGCATCGGCTTTAGCTTTTGCTTCAGCGTCTGCGGCAGCTTTTGCGTCTGCGGCAGCTTTTGCTTTGGCTTCGGCTTCAGGATCAGCAGCCGGTGCTGCCGGTGCTTCTTCTTTGGCCGGTGCTGCTGCTTTGGGTGCTTCTTTTTTAGCAGCCGGTTTGGCGGGTGCTGCTTTTGCAGGCGCAGCTTTTTTGGGAGCTGCTTTCTTAGGAGCTGCTTTCTTTTTCTCTTCTTCGATGGTCAGGTCTGCTTCCGGTGCCATGGCAGCGAAATCAATTTCAACATCATCAAGACGTTTGGTGACAGGTGCCACGTCCATTGCAGAACCACCATCGGACATAAGATCAATATAGGCTTTGGCCAGCTTAATGGCTTCAGGATGACGCATCATCAAGATACTTGAACCTGCAAGACAGTATGAGACAGCACCGACAGCTTCCATGAGGATAGCCCGTCTTTCGGGATCACCCAGTTCCGGAGCATCTTCAACGGTCTGTTTTGCTTCTTTGCATTTCCAAACTTCATTACCCAGATTGTTGATCATCGGGTTCTGGAGCTTGTCATCACCCTGGGTCATGGCTGCCTGTGAAAGACGTTCCATTACAGAGTAAGAATACTCAAGGCCGTATCCCAGACCACCGGTTGTCGGGTCAACAATAACTTTGTCAAGGGAAACCCCTAAGTTTTCAAGCAAAATGTTGACCTGTTTGGCAAGGTTGACGTCAATGGGGGAAGAGGAGATGATGGTGTGGCCATAACCCATGGCGGCCGCGCCAATACCTTTATGGTTCTTTTCTTCCACCGGACCTATGCTCAGGTTTGCACCTTCACAGCTTTCGCAAATTTTCTTCAATACTTCTTCGTCTTTGGCAGGTACTGCGCATCCCCAGATGATCAGGGGGACATCAATGGCAGCCAACACGTTTTTTACGGTAGCCGCAGCATCGTCGGCACTGGCATCCTTGTCATTGGGGTCCGTGCTTTTCAGCTGGAGTACAATGGCTTGTGCACCGTATTCTTCCACGCATTTTTTCGCCCAGGCTGCCGGATCAGCTAAGACATCCGCAAAGGGTGCCTTGGCAGCTTCTGGCCAGTCTTCAGGTTCCATGTCCCAGATTTCCATCGCAATGACGGGCTTGTTGGGCATTTCTCCTTCAAACTGGTAAAACGGGTAACTGGTCTGACCGCCGACGGTAAGGGCATTGTCACCTTTTCCAATGGTGACGCCTTTGATACTGCCGGCATAAGTTTCTTTGGTTATTTCAAATCCCACTTTTACCTCCTAAGATTAAAGATAGTTATGAGTTGGGGGGGGTTAAGATTAAACAGACAGGACGTTATCAGAGAAGGACAAATAAAAATAGATCGTTCAAAAGCGTGTAACACTACTTTGAAATATCTTTCCATATAAGTGTCCTTATCATATTTTCATTAATTGATAACAGCATATGACTTATAATTTGTGTCCTTTTTTGTCAATAGATGAGTGAATTTATTAGAATCGGTTACGAATCGCCCAACTGCCTTATATGACAGCTTATCCGGATGGTGTGTCACAATGTGATATAGGTTTGAATGGAATTTAATTAATAAATTGAAATCGTAAGGGCGAAAAAAGTTGATTTTTTGTTTTTTATCTAATAGGTAGGTTATGCAGTTAGGATTTTTACGACCAAAACGTATATATTGGTTTTCAACACTACTTTTTTTAACGGCTCTTCAATACGAGTCCACAGCAATAAAGGAGTAAACCATGGCACTAGATCCAACCAAACATTTAGATTGGGAAATTGCAGAAGATGCAGAGAAAGACATGCTTACGATCTATGAAATCGGTGAAAAACTGGGATTGACAAAGGAAGAATTGCTACCCCAGGGTCACTACATTGCAAAAATAGATTTCAGGGCAGTTCTGGAACGTCTTAAAGACAAACCAAGTGGGAAATACATTGATGTAACGGCGATTTCACCCACGCCGCTTGGCGAAGGTAAATCCACTTCTTCCATGGGCCTTGTACAGGGTCTTGGTAAAATTGGTAAAAGTGTTGTAGCAGCCATCCGTCAGCCCTCCGGCGGACCAACGATGAACATCAAAGGGTCTGCAGCGGGCGGCGGTCTTGCCCAGTGTATCCCTTTAACACCTTTTTCTCTTGGTTTTACCGGTGATATCAATGCCATTATGAATGCCCATAACCTGGCAATGGTTGCACTGACCTCCCGTATGCAGCATGAAAGAAACTACACTGACGAACAGCTGAACAGACTGTCCGGCATGGAAAGAATCGATATCGATCCCACCAACGTGGAAATGGGATGGATCATGGATTTCTGCTGCCAGGCACTTCGTAACATCATCATCGGTATTGACGGCGTGAATGGAAAAGCCGACGGTTTCATGATGAAATCAAAATTCGGTATCGCGGTTTCTTCAGAAGTTATGGCGATTCTTTCTCTGGCAACAGATCTTAAAGATATGCGTGACAGAATGGGTAAAATCGTTGTGGCCTACACCAAAAAAGGTAAACCTGTCACCACTGAAGATCTTCAGGTCGCCGGTGCCATGACTGCCTGGATGGTTGATGCACTCAATCCTTCTTTAATGCAAACCCTTGAAGGACAACCGGTTATTGTTCATGCAGGCCCCTTTGCCAATATTGCCATTGGCCAGTCCTCCATTATCGCCGATAAAGTTGGTCTGAAACTGGCTGACTACCATGTTACTGAATCAGGATTCGGTGCTGACATCGGTTTTGAAAAATTCTGGAACCTCAAATGCCGTTACTCCGGACTTAAACCTGACTGTGCCGTTGTTGTTGCCACCATCCGTGCTCTTAAATGCCACGGTGGCGCTCCTGTCCCGGTACCTGGCAAACCCATGCCGCCTGAATATACTGAAGAACATGTTGACTGGGTTGCAGCCGGTTGTGACAATCTTATCCATCACATTAAAAATGTCAGAAAAGCCGGTATCGCTCCGGTTGTATGTATTAATGCATTCTACACAGACACTGATGCTGAAATTGAAAAAGTTCGTGAACTTTGTGAAGCTGAAGGTGCAAGGGTTGCTCTTTCCCGTCACTGGGAACATGGCGGCGACGGTGCCATTGAATTTGCTGAGACTGTTGTTGAAGCATGCGAAGACGAAACTGATTTCAAATTCCTCTATGATCTGGATATGCCGCTTAAAGAAAGAATTGAGCTTATTGCCAAAGAAGTTTACGGCGCCGACGGTGTTGACTACTCTGCAGAAGCGGATAAAAAGCTGGCACAGCTTCAGCAGGATCCTGAAGTTACCAAAATGGGAATGTGCATGGTTAAAACACATCTGTCCCTGTCCGACAACCCGGCCCTTAAGGGTGTGCCCACTGGTTGGAGACTGACCATCCGTGAAGTATTGATTTATGGTGGTGCAGGTTTCATCGTTCCGGTTGCAGGAGCTATCTCACTGATGCCTGGTACTGGTTCCAACCCGGCATTTAAACGTGTCGATGTAGATGTTGAGACAGGCAAAGTACAGGGTGTATTCTAAAAAAATATAGCAATTTTTAACGATTGCTGCGTTTTGATCCTGATTTTCATCCGCGGGATACCTCCGGTATGCCTGTGGTGAAAATCAGGAATAACCTTGCACTCGAAGAAAAATTCCTAATTTTTTTGGTTCCAACAAAGTATGAAAGAAAAGTTGATTGTGGTTTTTAGTATGATAAATCCCTCAATTTTGTTTCTATATATAATGATAGGAGAAAAACATGACTGCTGAAATTATTAGCGGAACTGAGATAAGAAAGGCGATCCTTGCCGAGGTCAAAGAGGACGTCGATAAAATGAAAGCTGAAACAGGCAAGGTCCCGGGATTGGTTACGATTCTTGTTGGCTCCAGCCCGGCTTCCATCAGCTATGTTACCTTGAAAGTTAAAACAGCCATCAGCCTTGGTTTCCATGAAATCCAGGATGATCAACCGGATGATATCCCTGAAGCAGATCTTCTTGCTTTGATCGATAAATATAACAATGATGATGATATTCACGGCATCCTTGTTCAATTACCACTGCCTAAACATATTGATGACAAAAAAGTCCTCAATGCCATTAATCCGGACAAAGACGTGGATGCCTTCCACCCTGTCAATGTCGGTCGTTTGATGATCGGTGGCGAAGAAGCTATTTTCCATCCCTGTACCCCAGCCGGTATCCAGGAGATGATCGTTCGTTCCGGTACCGAAACTTCAGGTGCCGAGGTTGTTGTTGTGGGACGGTCCAATATTGTTGGCAAACCCATTGCCATGATGATGGCTCAAAAAGGTGTTGGTGCCAATTCAACGGTTACTATTGTCCATACGCGTACAAAAGATCTGGCGGAACATTGCCTGCGTGCAGACATCCTCATCGTAGCCGCCGGTGTTCCGGGTCTTGTAAAACCGGAATGGATCAAACCGGGTTCCACTGTAATCGATGTTGGTGTTAACCGGATCGGTATGAATGAGAAAACAGGCAAGGCCATCCTCAGCGGTGATGTGGACTTTGAAGCGGCCAAAGAAATCGCCGGTAAAATCACACCGGTTCCGGGCGGTGTAGGCCCCATGACCATTGCAATGCTCATGAAAAATACGCTCAAATCAGCACAATACGCCCTGAAATAACAGCAGGTCGTTCTATAAACTGATTGAAAAATAAGTTTAAAGGCTGGAATTGATTTTCAATTCCAGCCTTTTTTTTGCCAGCCTGTTTTTTTAACCAGCCTTTACTCTCCATTTATGGAATGGTATTCTTTGTTACGCCAACCCTCTTAATTATTATGCAGTGATATCCTATTTTGCCGGTGGCCGGTTTGTCTGTGCAAAGGCACCAAGCAATTTGTGAGCTTTCAGTTTCTATGATCTTGCTCGAATAAGCGATTGTTTTAACTGATTATGAATTTAGATGGTTGAAAACTATGGACAGATACATTCCTTGCCTTATCTTAAGGGGCAAAGTGATGAAAATGATACTTGAAATAATATAGATCGAAGGACTTTTAAAAAAGGGGACCAGAATGAATCGACTGGATGCAATATTTGCACCTGAAACCATAGCAGTGATCGGCGCTTCAACAACAAAAGGAAAGGTAGGGCACGATATTTTTGCCAATATACTTTCCGGCGGATTTACCGGTACGCTTTATCCTGTGAATCCAAAAGCGAAATCCGTACTCAGTGTAAAGTGTTATACCAGCATCGCCGCCATCCCGGACCCCATTGACCTTGCAATGATCATCCTTCCTCCCAAAGGTGCGCTTGCCGCTGTTAAGGACTGCATCGCAAAAGGGGTTAAAGGGATTGTTATTGTCTCAGCCGGTTTTAAAGAGGTGGGCGGAGAAGGGGCCAAAATTGAAGAGGATATCAAGAAGCTGTGCAGTGATGCCAATGTGAGGCTTGTGGGGCCCAATTGTCTGGGGGTCATCAACCCGTCGTCTAAGGTGTCGTTGAATGCCAGTTTCTCAGCCAGGATGCCCACACCGGGCAATGTCTCTTTTATATCCCAAAGCGGAGCGCTTTGCACGGCGGTGCTTGATTATGCTGCAGACAAGGGGTTTGGGTTTTCCAAGTTTATCTCCATCGGGAACAAGGCGGACGTGGATGAACTGGATCTGCTTCGGTATTACCACAAAGACCCGGATACCGATGTGGTTATGATCTATATGGAAGAGTTGTCCAGAAGTGCCGAGGAATTTATCACCGAGGTAAGGCAGATGACTTCCGGAACCAACCCCACCCATGTAATCGCCATTAAATCGGGATCTTCCGATGCCGGCGCAATGGCTGCGGCGTCTCACACCGGGGCGCTTGCCGGATCCGATGCCCTCTATGACGCCATTTTCAGTATGTCCGGGATTTTGCGGTGCGTGACGGTGAACCAGCTGTTCGACTATGCCCAGGCATTTGCCGCCAACAAGTATCCCACCGGGGACAAGATCGCCATTATCACCAATGCGGGCGGGCCTGGAATTATTGCAACAGATATGAGTGAGCAGTCCGGATTAAAACTGGCCCGCTTTTCCGATGACACGGTCAAGGAGTTGAGAAAATATCTGCCGGCAACTGCCAATTTTCACAATCCTGTGGATGTGATCGGGGATGCGGCCAAGGATCGGTACGAAAATACACTGGCCACGGTGCTAAGTGATCGGGGTGTGGATGCCGCCTTGATTATACTCACGCCACAGTCCATGACAGATGCCATCGGAACAGCCGAGGCAATTGTAAATATTGCCCATAACAACCTTAAACCGATTGTCTGTGCATTCATGGGCGTGGTGGACGTGTCTGACGGCGTAAAGCTGCTCCAGAAAAATAAGATTCCGGTCTACCAGTTCCCTGAAAGTGCGGCCAGGTCTCTGGGGGCCTTGCGGCAGGGGATGAAATGGCTGTTCAGAAAGATTTTACCTCAGTATGACCTGAGCTATGACCGGCAGCGGGCACAAAACATTATCCAGGATTATATGGAACAGGGTAAGATGGTTTTGGGCGAGCTGGACGGCAATGAGCTTTTAAAATGTTACGGTTTCAACACGCTTCCCATGGAACTTGCAACCGACAAGGTAAATGCCGGGAAAATTGCAGATACCATCGGGTATCCGGTGGTGATGAAAATTGTATCGCCTGATATTCTGCATAAGACAGATGCCGGCGGGGTGGTGGTTGGTGTTAAAGATAAGATTGCTGTTGAGACGGCTTTTAAAGTGATCATGGAAAAAGCGGGAGAATACAACCCAAAGGCAATGATAGAGGGGGTTTTGATTCAAAAAATGGCTCCCAAAGGCAAAGAGGTGATCCTGGGTTTGACAAAAGATCCGGTATTCGGTCATGCTGTCATGTTTGGTTTGGGGGGTATCTTTGTCGAAGTATACAAGGATGTCGCTTTCCGCCTTTCTCCCATGGGGCGGAATGTTGCCCGCAGAATGGTTAAAAGCATCAAAGGATATCCGATTTTAAAAGGGCTTAGGGGAGAGAACCCTTCAGACATTGAAATGATTGAAAAGCATATTGTTGCTTTGAAAGCAATGGCAGACGATCTTCCCATGATCGGGGAGCTGGATATCAACCCGTTGTTCGTGCATGAGGAAGGGCAGGGGGCAACCGTGGCGGATATTATTATCCGCCTGGAAGACCAGGAGGGGTGAAATCGTAATTTATCCGGTCATTTTAGAAGTTCCAGAAGATATTCTGGCAGTCAGGGGCTCAGAAAAAAAGGCTGCCTTAAGCAGCTTTGCAAGAAGAGCCGCCCGGATATCTGCAACAAAATCATCTCTGGGGATAGACCGCTTTGAAAAAGATGATAATGGTGTTCCATTGCCTTTTGGCGATGTTTTCTGGTCTATATCCCATAAACCGCAGGTCGTGGCAGGGGTGGCGGCAAGTGACCGGATCGGTATTGATATTGAAAAAATACGATCCGTTTCAGACAGGTTGTTTGAAAGGATTGTGCAGCCCGAAGAGATGGCATTGTTTGATGCCGATGATAAGGATATGATTTTTTTCAGAACCTTTACAGCAAAGGAAGCGGTCCTGAAACAGAGCGGGGTGGGTATCCGGGGGCTTTCAAAGATTCGGATCGTGGATGTGCCAGATAAGACGACCCTGGTTGTCAATTATGCAAATCAAAAATATTTTGTTGAAAATTTTTACGGTGACGGGTACCTTGCTTCTGTGACGAAAAAATCATGCAATATCCAATGGATTGTAGGGTAAGCACAAATTTAAGGAGAGGTTATCAATGGAAAAGGGAAACGGTTTTACAATGAGCGAGAAACCTTCGGAAAATAAAGATCCGCTTCCGAAGATCAATTTTTCAAGTTTTATCCTATCGTTGTATTCATCCGGGCTTGTGCAGCTGGGAAAGGTGGAAGATCCTTCCTCGGGGAACAAAGCGGTTAATCTGGATCTTGCCCAACACACCATCGATATGATTGCCATGCTGGACGAGAAAACCCGCGGGAATTTAAGTGAGGAAGAGAGCAACCTGCTCAAGGCCCTGCTCAGTGAATTGCGGATTGCATTTGTTGAGGCAAAAACTTGATAAAGAAGTGTTGTTCGTTTGCTAAAATAAATCTGTTTTTGTACGTTGTGTCAAGACGGGAAGATGGGTATCACAATCTGTTTTCGCTGATGACCCGGATTGATTTGTGTGATGATATTCATCTGGATTTTTCTTCGAATCGATTGTCTGTTGCGTGTGAACATCCCGATGTTCCTGAAGATGAAACCAATCTTGCCTATAAAGCGGCCCGGGCTTTTTTTGATGCTGCCGATAATAAAGTGGGCACGCAGGGGCTTTCAATAAAAATTACAAAGCGAATTCCCCCTGGCGGCGGTCTTGGCGGGGGGAGCAGCAATGCTGCCACTATTTTGACCGCCTTAAACGAATTCCATGGCAATCTGTTCTCAGTGCCTGAATTAATGAGGCTGGGAGTGCGCCTGGGGGCAGATATTCCTTTTTTTATCAAAGGTGCACCGGCCATCGCACAAGGGGTGGGCGAGAAGCTGGAAATGCTTGATCATCTGGTACCCTATTACCTGCTGCTCTGTGATCCTGGTGTGCATGCGTCTACAGCAAAAGTATATAAAAATATTGATTTTACATTGACAGAAAATCAAAAATATACTATGAATACTGGTTTGAATGTGCCGATACGGGGACAGAGGTTTGATGTCAGGGGGCGGCTTCACAATGACTTGGAAGAGTCTGCGTGCAGATTGTATCCTGAGATCAAGAAAACAAAAGAAGAGATGGCGTTTTTACTGGAAAGAAACGTGCATATGACAGGAAGCGGCTCATCTCTTTTTGCTCTTTATTCGGACCGCAAGCAGGTTGGTAATGCGTACCGAAAGCTTGCTGGACAATGGTCCGGGAGCGCTAAAAAAGTGTTTCTTTCCTCGTTTGTATAAGATTGGCAATGAGTAAACCGATTAGAGTTTGGGGCGTCGTCAAGTGGTAAGACACAGGGTTTTGATCCCTGCATTCAGAGGTTCGAGTCCTCTCGCCCCAGCCATAATTTTATTACTATAAAAAAGAGAATGAATATGAATGGCTTGTCAATTTTTGCGGGGAATTCCAATCCGGCTCTCGCGGATCAGATTTCAGAATACCTTGCAAAACCATTGGGGCGATTGAAAGTCAACCGATTCAGTGATGGGGAAACCCAGGTTGAGATCCAGGAAAATGTTAGAAAGCAGGAAATTTTTGTTATCCAGTCTACCTGCAAACCTGTCAACGATAACCTGGTTGAGCTTTTGCTGTTGATTGATGCATTTAAACGATCTTCTGCGAACAGAATCACTGCGGTTATCCCCTATTTCGGATATGCCCGGCAGGACAAGAAAGTGTCTCCCCGGGTGCCCATCAGTGCTAAGCTGATTGCGGATCTTCTTGAGAACACGGGTGTCCACAGGGTTATTACCATGGATCTTCATGCCGGTCAGATACAGGGCTTTTTCAATTGCCCGGTGGACAACCTGTATGCGGCCCCGGTGATTATTGATGACATAAAAACCCGGTTCCCTGAAGATCTGGTCGTTGTCTCACCGGATGCCGGCGGCGTTGAAAGGGCACGTGCTTATGCCAAACGCATCAATGCCGGACTTGCTATTGTTGATAAAAGAAGAAGTGCACCAAACCAGGCAAAGGCCATGGCTATCATCGGTGATGTTCAGGATAAAATTGCCATCATAATTGATGATATGGTGGATACTGCCGGGACGTTAACAGAAGCCGCAAGTGTTATTGTTGAAAAAGGTGCGAAAGAGGTTCATGCCTATTGTACGCACCCGGTGCTTTCAGGCCCAGCTATTGATCGAATAAACAAATCATCTTTAAATTCTCTTGTTGCAACGGATACCATCCCATTGTCTGACGAAGCACTGGAATGCGACAAGATTAAGACGCTTTCCATTGCCAAGCTGGTTGGGGAGGCGATCATGCGCAGCTACAGAGGTGATTCTGTAAATTCTCTATTTGTATAATAAATGATATATTAGTTTTCTGCACTGAAAAATAGTGCAGTAACGGAGGAAAGAACGTTGGAATTAATTGAATTAAACGCTAAAACAAGAGAAACAACCGGAAAGGGTGCCGCCCGGAAATTAAGAGCAGATAATGCTATCCCGGCCATTGTGTACGGAGCAAAAATCGATTCGGAAATGCTGGCAATAGATACTGCCGAATTTGACAAGATTATCAGAGACAACGGTTCGACCGGTCTGTTTTTTGATTTGAAAGTAGAAGGCGACACATCTGACGACAGGGTCGTTATGCTCAAGAATTTACAGATGGATACCTTTGGGTTGCAGTATCTGCATGTTGACCTGCATCAGGTTGATATGGATGCCACGGTCACCGTCAGTGTGCTTGTGGAAACTATTGGTGAAAGCCGCGGCGTTAAAGAAGGCGGCCTGCTTCAGCTCATCCGTCGTGAGTTGGAAGTGGTCTGTAAGCCTGCTGATACACCGGACAGTATTCAAATCGATATTAGTGATCTTGATATCGGCAGCGCGGTTCATGTGGAAGATATTGATCTTGGCGATGACGTTGAAATTCCCCATGATGTGAATTTCACAGTTATCACAATTGTACCGCCGACCACCGAAGAAGAAGAAGTGATCGACGAGGATGAACTTGAAGAAGGTGAGGTTGCTGAAGCCGATGCCGATGCCGATGCAGACGGCGAAGCCGCTTCTGAGGAGTAGTACTGTCTTTCGATGTCAGCGTCGAAGTTTAAAATAATAGCGGGTCTGGGCAATCCTGGTGATAAATATGCCCAGACCCGTCATAATATTGGCTTTTGTGTTGTTGAAGCGCTTGCTTCAAAATCCCACCTTAGTATCGATAAATCCCGCTTTGAATCATTGTATGTCAGAACAAAGTTAAAAGGACTGGATGTCTTTTTAATGAAGCCCATGTCATATATGAACAAGAGTGGGTTTCCCATCCAGAGATTTGCTGCATATTTCAAGATTGTCATGGAAGATATCGTTGTGGTTCATGATGATATGGATTTGGCGTTCGGTCAGATAAAAATTGTGAAAAGCCGTGGTCATGGGGGGCATAATGGTGTGAGATCCATTATCTCTGCATTTGGCAGTAATGACTGCATCCGTGTGCGCGTGGGGGTCGGGCATCCCGGCGGTCAAACCCGCGTTGTCGGGCATGTGCTGGGCGGCTTTTCTCCGGAAGAAAAATCCTGTGTTGATAAGGCTGTAGATACGGCGTCTGATGCCTGTGTTGCTATTCTTGAAAAGGGTGTGACAGCAGCAATGAATCTTTATAATACCAAACCATAATTTTTGTTGAGTCTTGTGATCGTTCCCATTTCATAATGAAATGTTTGGGATAGCTGTGTCCTTTGTGTGCTGTTTTCCGGATGGACTGCTTTCTTTGATCCGGACAGGTGGTATCTGTAATGGTCATTCATCGGCTCTATAGGAAGTTTTATGTGTGGGGTTTGTCAATGTCGCTGATGATTGGATTATACTTTCATAGGTAAATGGTAGTAAAAAAAAGCTGAATGATTTCAGTGGAGTGCCTTTCTGCGGAGGGCCGCTTTTAAGTATTTTGTTGACAATGTTGTTAAAATATGGTTCTCTGCCTGATGATGGGCTAATTGTTTTTATAAAAAAGGTGGGTGAAAGAATGGGTGAAAACTCCAAAAAATCTAAGGCGAACATGACAACATCAACCAAAAAAGAATTTTCAAAAGGCGATCTGGCTGTATACCCTGCACATGGTGTTGGGTATATTGAATCAATAGAAAGTAAAGAGATCAATGGTGACACCATGAATTTTTACATGATGAAGATCGTGGAAAATGGCATGGTGATCATGATTCCGACAACCAACGTGGAATCCGTTGGCCTTCGTGAAGTGATTCCTGAAAAGGAAGTACCCGAAGTTTACAAGGTCATGCAGGAAAAAGCGCAGGGCGCTGATAACCAGACCTGGAACCGCAGATACCGTGAATATATGGACAAAATCAAAACAGGCTCTATTTACGATGTTGCAGAAGTGTTCAGAGATTTGTTTCAGCTTAAACTTGAAAAAGACCTTTCTTTTGGTGAACGTAAACTTTTAGATACCGCTCAAAACCTTTTGGTACAGGAATTGTCCACTGCCAAAGATATTGATGAAAAGTCAATGATGCAGGAAATTGAGAATCTTTTTAGTTAAACACCTTTAAGTAGTAAACAGTTTTTAAGACCGGCGGATGACCATTGCGATTGTCCGCCGGTTTTTATTAGGACGACTATCGATATTATAATTAAAAATCATCAGGCACTGATTCGGCTGGACAGTCTGGTTTGTGAGAACCTGGACAATTGTTCTAGGAAAAGGGCGGTTCAGTTGATCAATTCAGGGCTGATTCTCGTAAATGGACAGAAAAAAAAACCGGGATACAAAGTGAAGACCCATGATGAGATTCATGGACAGATTCCGGCGGCTCCGGTTCCAGACCGGATCGTTCCCGAGGGTATTGATCTGGATATCCAATATGAAGATGCGCATTTGCTGGTCGTAAATAAACCCCCGGGGATGGTTGTTCATCCGGCTCCTGGAAACATATCGGGTACCCTGGTTAATGCACTGATAGCCCATGATCCGGCCATTGAATTTGTCGGAGATGATCCATCCCGGGCGGGGATTGTTCATCGACTGGATAAAGATACCAGCGGGCTAATCGTGGTGGCAAAAACAGATGATGCTTTAATCGCTCTTCAGAATGAATTTAAGCAAAGAAATGTGAATAAACAATATCTGGCTATTGTTTCCGGAAATATGCCTGAAACAGAGGGTAAAATCGAGCTTCCTATCGGCAGGCATCCCGTGAAAAGAAAACTCATGGCGGTTAACCATGATACGGGAAAATCAGCCCTTACTTTTTGGAAGGTCAAGCAGAAATATGAATCTGCAACTTATGTGGAGATTACACTGAAAACAGGAAGAACCCATCAGATTCGGGTCCATTTTTATGCAATTGATCATCCGTTGATAGGGGATCCGGTTTATCAGCCCAGACGAATGAGAAAAGTCAAAAGTATAGCACAAAGACAAATGCTGCATTCATGGAGGCTTGGTTTCGGCCACCCGGCATCAAATGAAAATATGCGTTTTGAAGTCGCCCCGCCACAAGATTTTAACCAGGTTATAGTGAATCTTGAGTCACTGTAAACAAAAAAAGAGAAAAGAGATGTCATGTCAAAACAATATGATCCTCAAATGCATTCAGCAGAACATCTTTTAAATCAGGCAATGGTTAGATTGTTTGGGACAGATCGATGCTTTAGTGCGCATATTAACAAAAAAAAATCCAAATGCGATTATAGGTTTGATCGCAATCTTACCCATGATGATATTTTAACCTTGGAAAATGAAGTGAATTCTCAAATTGAAAAAGATCTTCCAGTCAACATTGAGATGCTGGAGATAGAAAAAGCCCGGAAAAAGTTTAATATCGAAAGGGTTCCGGATAGTGGCGGATTGGATGGATTAAGGATTGTATCCATGGGGGATTATGATGCATGCCCCTGTATTGGACCGCATGTTGAAAAAACAGGTCAGATCGGGCGCTTCAAAATTACGACAACAGGGTTTGATGATGGCGTTTTACGGATACGGTTTAAGTTGAAATAACAAAAAAATAGAAATAAAATGTATCAATCAGAATTTGATTTGACAAATAGTGTCAGAGAATCAAATAAAACTCTGGAAAGACTTGATAAAGTTAACCCAATGTGGTTCCCATCCTTATTTTGATAAACTAAAAAAATATGTTCGATTTTATAAAAGCAGTTCAATTAGTCCTATAGATATTGATGCGGACAATATAAGAACTAGTAGTCTCTTACAAGCAGGAAGAGGCTCGTCTGAATTTTTTTTAGAAGATAAATTTTCAATGGGGCTTTCTCTAATATCCTTGGATCTTTCTTTTACATATTTGCGATTTATAAGTGCAAAATGAAGAGGAACAAAAAATACAATAATTGTCCAAAGAATTAAGATTATTGTTGAAAGATCTCTGTCATATTTTTCTTGGATAAATGTTAGCCCGATGATGAAAATCGGAATACCGAAAAAACCATAAAAAAATGAAGCTAAATATGATGGGAAAAATTTCATAATAATAGAGTTCCACCAATCAAGATAGTTGGACTAAAAATATCAATAAGGGAGATATAGATAATTCAGGGCAATTTCGCCAGAAAAATCTTTATACATAAGTCATTATTTGGCATATCCAAGCTTCGGGCCGGGCAATCCGTTCGCGTCTGAGCTTGATTTTCAACAGCTTTTAAATTTGCTTCGCTAAATGCCGTGAACTGCGGTGCGGCGGCTCCTCAAACAGCACGTCATTTTACGCTTCGCTTCATTAAAAATCTGTAAGAAAATGTTGCTCTGATGACGTCTCACAGATCACCCGACCCTTTCGCAAATTTTGAGTATCCCTGCCATTTCAAACATAGGAGAAAAGAACTATGACGACTAGTGCAGGGGTGTTTGCCTTGCCGGGCGCCAATCAGGTGATCATTTTGCTAAAAATTTTTAACGAAACGAAATGTAAAGAACGGCAAGCTGTGTGAGGACCCACTGGACCGGAGTTCTTGACGTTTAATGCAGTGAGTTTAGAATTTATCAAAATGATCAACCGGCGCCGGTAAGGTGAGCACCCTGAAACGGGTATTTCCTCTATCCATCACTTGGAGACAATTCAAACTATTTCATACTTAAATTGAATCGAATGTTTCAGGCGGATTGTATCAGATCACGATTCATTCAAATAAAAAACGGACCGGAAACATTAGGTGTTTCCGGTCCGTTTAGTTTTTACGGGCTTATATTTGTTCTATTTGGACTGCACAAACTTTTGTGGCTGGTGTTTTTGCGATAGGATCCAGTTCACAACATGTCAGCACATTGGTGATGGTTTCACTGAAATGGAAAGTCATAGATACTGTGCCCACCGGGCATATATCGGTTACCAGTACCTTAACATCTACATTTCCGCGTCGGGACGTAACCTTTACTGTCTGACCGTCTTCAATACCCAATTGAGAAGCATCCAAGGGATTGATTTTCAGCCGTTCTTCTTTATCCAATTCATTAAGACCATATACCCTTCGGGTCATGGTACCATGAAAATGGAACAGGCTCCTGTCAGTGGTGAGAATCAGCGGATATTCAGCATCTGTCTCTTCGGCAGATGTTTTATATTCCAGAGGCACAAGTTTGCCTTTGCCCGATTCAGTGCCGAATTTTTCTGCATGCAGAAAAGGTGTTCCCGGATGGTCTTCAGCAGGACAGGGCCATTGCAGGGTACCTCTTTGGAGGCGTGCATAGGTGATTCCCTTATAGGCGGGCAGCATGGAATTAATCTCATCCATGATCTGCTCAGGTCCTTCATAATCGAACCCTTTGCCATCCAGACGTTTTGCAAGTTCACAGGTGATCCACCAATCAGGCTTGATACCGCCCACAGGCTCTATTGCTTTTCGAACCCTTTGAACGCGTCGTTCCGTATTGGTGAAAGTTCCATCTTTTTCAGCAAATGTAGTGGCTGGCAGAACAACATCCGCCAGTTCAGCCGTTTCAGTCATGAAAATATCCTGAACAACCAGGAAGTCGGTCTTTTTCATGGCCTCGACAGCATGGCTGGCATTGGCTTCACTGATGACCGGATTTTCACCGATCAGGTACATGGATTTAATGTCTCCGTTGTAGCAGCCATCAAATATTTCAGTATGGGTTTTGCCAAGCTTGTCGCTCAGTTCCACTCCCCATGCTGCCTCGGCATCTGATTTGGCTTCTGGGATTGTGACATTCCGGTAGCCGGGATATACATTGGGCAGACAGCCCATATCACAGGCACCCTGGACATTATTCTGACCTCTCAAGGGATTGACCCCGGAAGAGGGTTTCCCGAAATTGCCTGTGATCAGGGCCAGGTTGCTGGTGGCCCAGACATTATCGGTGCCGTGTGCATGCTGGGTAATGCCCATGCAGTAAATGATGGAGGCAGGGTTCTGGGTCGCATATACTCGTGCCGCCTCAGCAATCTTTTCCTGGGGTACACCTGTAATTTCCTCAACCGTGTCAAGATCAAACCCGGCTAAAGATTTTTCAAAGGCGTCAAAATCTTCACAACGCTCTTCAATGAAGGATTTATCTTGTAAGCCTTCGTCAACAATAACACGGGCCATTCCCATGAGAAGTGCCACATCGGTTCCCGGTTTATGCTGCAGGAATATATCAGCAAAACGACAGAGTTCGATTTCCTTTGGGTTTGCAACGATCAGTTTTGCACCATTTCTGGCTGCTTTTTTAACCTGAAGTGCAATAATGGGGTGTGCTGCTGTTGTGTTTGTACCAATGGCAAGGATTGCTGCTGCATCTCCCAGCTCACTAATAGAGTTTGTCATTGCGCCGCTTCCAAGAGCAGTGGCCAGACCGGCCACAGTAGGAGCATGTCACAATCGGGCGCAGTGATCAATGTTATTGGTACCCATCACTGCCCGGGTAAATTTTTGCGTTACAAAGTTGTCTTCGTTGGTACATTTGGCAGACGCAATGGTGGCAAATTCATCACCTTTGGTTTTTGAAAATTTTTGGGCCACTAAGTCAAGGGCTTCATCCCATTCAACTTCTACAAACTCGCCATCTTTTTTCACAAGCGGGGATGTAATCCGTTCCGGGCTGTTTACAAATTTGAATCCGAACCGGCCCTTTACACAAAGTTTACCTTTGTTTGCAGGACTGTTCATATCACCTTTGGCCGTAACCAGTTCGTTGTCGCGAACACCCAGGTGAATACCACATCCACATCCGCAAAATGAGCAGACTGTTTTAATCTGGTGGGTTGGATTTTGGGCACCTTTTTCGGTTAAAGCGCCCACAGGACATCTGACGATACACTCACCACAGGATTCACAATTGGACTCTATCCGGGTTTTATCGCCGAATCCGGCGATCTTGGTTCCCAGCCCGCGGTATGCGAAATCAATGGCGTTGATATTCTGCAGTTCATCGCATGTTCGAACACAGATTCCACACAGAACACATCTGTTGGGATCAAAGTCAAAGAATGGATTGGAGTCGTCTATGGGTAAAATCTCTTCCCGGGGGGTTAAACGCCCTAAACGATCCTTATCAATACCGACATGATCTGCGACACGCTGCAATCCGCATTTTGTATTCTGGTCACAGGCCAGGCAATCGGTATCATGATCCGCAATTAAGAGCTCTAAGGCTACTTTTCGAGTCTGACTGATTTCCGGGGTTTCCGTTTTAACCACCATGCCTTCTTTAACAGGTGTTTTACAGGAAATTACGGTTTTTTTCCATTCACCCTGAAGTTCCACCAGGCATAACCGGCAGGCGCCCACAGGTTCAAGTTCTCTATGATGACACAAGTGAGGAATGTAAATTCCTTTTCGTAGTGCCGCTGCTAATATGGTTGAGCCCTCTTCGGCTACAACCGGCTGGTCATTAATGATTAGATTTATTTTGCCCGCCACTATTCACCTCCTTCTTCTATGCCGAGAGAGACGCATTCAACTGCGTTAAATTTCTTCGGGCATTTTTCGAAACATACACCGCACTTGATGCATTTTTCCTGGTCAAGTATATGAACCTCTTTCTTTTCACCGGTAATTGCGTCAGCCGGGCAGGCTTTGGCACATATGGTACAGCCTTTGCATTTTTCCGGGTCGATCAGGTAAGAGATCAGATCGGTACATGCAAGAGCAGGACATTTTTTATCAATAATATGTGCTTCATATTCCTGTTGAAAATATTTTATGGTTGTCAATATCGGATTGGCTGCACTTTGACCAAGGCCACACAATGAACCGCTGTTGACGGATTCACCAATTTCAACCAGCATCCTGATGTCATCGGGCTGGCCGTTTCCAGCTACAATATCCTCCAGGATGTCGAGCATCTGTTTTGTGCCCAATTTACATAATGTACACTGTCCACAAGACTCTTTCTGGGTGAAATCGAGAAAATATCTTGCAATTTCAACCATACAGGTGCTTTCGTCCATGATGACCATTCCGCCGGATCCCATCATGGAACCGGCAGCTGTGAGTGAGTCGTAGTCAACTTCTGTGTCCAGAAAATCTTTGGGTAGACAACCACCGGAGGGACCACCGGTTTGAACTGCTTTAAATGGTTTGTCATCAACGATGCCGCCGCCGATTTCATAAATGATTTCCCGTATGGTCATTCCCATGGGGACTTCGATCAGACCACAGTTGTTCACCATACCGGTAAGGGCAAATACGGCTGTTCCCTTACTTTTTTCTGTTCCAAATGAGGAAAACCATTCACCACCCTTATTAATGATCTGTGGTACATAAGAGAATGATTTTACATTGTTCAGCAGGGTTGGCTTGTCAAAGAGTCCTTCCTCAGTGGTTCTCGGCCTTGGAGATGCTTTGGGCATACCCCGCTTTCCTTCAATGGACAGGGTCAATGCTGTGGATTCACCACAAACAAAGGCACCGGCACCCTGGAAAATCCGGATTTCAAAGTCAAATCCGCTGCCAAGAATGTCTTTGCCCAAAAAGCCCATCTCATTGGCCTGTTTAATCGCGTTTTGAAGCCGCTGAACCGCCAGGGGATACTCGGCGCGAACATAGATATAACCGACCTGGGCGCCGATGGTGTAACCGGCGATAATCATCCCTTCCAGAACCGAATGCGGTTCTCCTTCCAGAACAGACCGGTCCATAAATGCGCCGGGATCGCCTTCATCTGCATTACAGACAACATATTTAATCTTCTCTTTTGCCTGAAGTCCTGCTTCCCATTTGCGACCCGCAGGGAAGCCACCGCCACCGCGGCCTCGCAGCCCGGATGTTTTTAGCTCGTCAACGACTTCAGTCTGTTTCATACCAAGGGCTTTTGCCAGTCCACTATATCCTTCGTTGGCAATGTAATGGTTGAGATTGGTGGGATCAATAAAACCGAAATTTCTGAATAAAACACGTTTTTGGGTTTTAAAAGAGGGTAGATCCCAAAGTCCTGGAATATCGTACCCGTTTTTATCACCGACAAGACCTAACGCATATTTGGGGAGAGGATCGTCACTCTCAAGAAAAGACTCAACCAGTTTGCCGGCAATTTTGGGGGTAACATTTTTATAAAAAATATTGGGTCCACCGGGTTTTTGTATGCTGATTAGAGGTTCAGCCCAGCAAGGTCCCAGACAACCGACTTCAACAACATTGGCAGCAATTTGTTTTTGCTCAAATGCCTCTTCAAATACTTTTTTTACTTCCAGTGCTCCGGCAGAGCGTCCACAGGTTGCAGCTCCAATGAAAAGTGTCGGCTTGTCACTGTTTTGCAACTTACCCCATTCATCATCTGCCTTCTTTTTTATTTCGGTGAAATTCATTTGGCAGCCTCCTTAGTAAAAGACTCAGCCACTTTTCTTGGGGTCAATTTGGCTTCTACTTCATCGTTCACCATGACACATGGAGCTAAAGCACAACACCCAATACAGGCAGCAGTCCCAAGAGTATATTCCATGTCTTCAGTGGTTTCGCCTTCTTTTATATTTAGATGCTCTTCATATTCTTCGAGGATTTTTTTCGCTCCTCGAACATGACAGGCAGTTCCCCTGCAAACCGTGATTTGATTTTTCCCCTGGGGGGTAAATCTGAATTGTTCATAGAAGGTTGCCACGGCATAAATCCGGCTTTCAGGAAGGCCGACAAACTTTGCCACCCCACGCATTTCAGTTTCTGGTAAATAGCCGAATTTGTGCTGGACATCCTGCAGGATCGGAATTAGATCGAAGCTGTTCCCATCGTAATTCGCTAATATGGTGTCTAAATTGTCTTCCATAACATCTCCTTTTCCTAATTTTCTAGCTGAGAGCGGCAGTTGTGATATACAGTCAGGCTCATGCTGCGGCTCGGATAATGATGATTGATCAGGTGTGGATTTTTAGAAAGACGGATGGGTCTAGGATTTGAAGGCACAAATCCATCTTTAGTCGTATAGGCAGCAATCTCGGCACGATATGTCCGAAATCCCCAATTTTTTGATGCCCGGCGAAACCCGTCCGGTTCTATAATTTTTTTCACGCTTACATTCCTTTTCTCAAGCATGGCAAGCACTGCTTTTGACCAGGATAATATTTGGTTATAAATAGAGAGAAACTTGGTGTTTGTCAACAAAAGGTTACAAAATACAATCAGGTTGCTGTTAACTTTTTATTATAGATAAGATTAGTGATTCACTATCCTTATATACGGTAGTGAAATTCAAGATAATTTTATTCAAAAATGTTATAAGGTAATCCTGATTTGAAGTTTTTTAAATAAATTAATATCATCGATAATTGATGGGGCGTATTTCAGATAATGAAAAAAATTGCTGATTTTATTGACTTTTTATTCATCAGATGTTTATACAGTACTACAATTGCTATAGTAGCCAACAAGTGTAACAGCCTTATGGTTCATTGATAATTTTTAAGCGACGTGGATAGGATATGAATGCCAGACAGATACTTGTTGTTGATGATGAGAAAAGAATTGTTGAAAATATCTCTTTCTGCCTGAAAAGAGAGGGATTTGAAACAGCCTGCGCATTTAACGGAGAAGAGGCACTGGCTGTTTTTAAACAACAGCCTTTTGATGTGGTGCTTTTAGATGTCAGTATGCCCGGAATGAACGGGTACGAGGTCATGGAGCATCTGTTTGCCATAGACAAAGATGTCCTGGTCATTGTCATTACGGGGTATGCATCGGTTGAATCTGCCATAAGGGCATTGAAGATCGGGGCCCGGGACTATCTTAAAAAACCGTTTGAATATGCCGACCTGATTAAAACCGTTAAAAACGCCCTTTCCCAGAAAAAACTGATTAATGAGAAAAAAGCGGTGTCTGCAAGACTTGAGGCCTCTGAAAAACAATACGAATATATGGTGAACAATTCGCCGGATCTTGTTTTTACTCTGGATGAAGACGGCTGTTTCACTTTTGTAAACGATCAGTTTGAAAAGGTGCTGGGATTCACAAAAAAGGATCTTCTCGGGACCAGTTTTGGAAATATCATCCACAAGGGCGATCTGTCCAAGGTCGCAGACCTCAAACAGTTTGAAAAATATCAGAATCGGGTGAATGACGGCCAGGATATGCATTTTCGATTTAAAAAAGTATCCCAAAAGACATCCCAGTATGATCCGTACAATGCATTTGCATTTATGGAGCTTAAAGCTACCCCGATACAATTGCCTGAAAGTGATGACCGTGAAGCCTTCAGCGGAGTTTACGCCGTGGCAAGGGATGTTACGGAGCGGGTGAATCTGGAAGACCAGCTGCGGCAGGCCCAAAAGATGGAAGCCATCGGTACTCTTGCCGGCGGTATAGCCCACGATTTTAATAATATTTTGATGGGTATACAGGGCTATGCATCATTGGTGAAGAGTGGATTTGAAAGTGACAGTGATGAGTACAAAAGGCTTTCCAGTATTGACGAGTATGTATTCAACGGCGCTGAAATGGCAAAGCAACTGCTGGGATTTGCACAGAAAACCTGTCAGGAAACCTGTCTGATCAACCTGAACTATCTTTTGAAAATGTCTGCAAAAATGTTCGGCAGAACCAAAAAAGATATTATAATTGAACAGCGCCTGGAAAAAACGCTGTGGGGCACTGTCGTGGATGAAGGGCAGATAAAACAGGTATTGATGAACCTTTTTGTGAATGCCTGGCAGGCCATGCCCGATGGCGGCAGAATCGCTATCTCATCTGAAAATGTCCATATTGATGACAGCAATGCAATAGAGTTGGGACTGCCACAAAAGGGGCATTTTGTCAAAGTAACGGTTTCCGACACCGGTACTGGTATGGATGAAGAGATCGTCTCCCGTATTTTTGATCCGTTTTTTACCACCAAGGCCCGCGGTCAGGGAACCGGATTGGGGCTTGCCACAGCTTACGGCATTATAAAAAGCCATAATGGAATTATCAAGGTTGAAAGCAAGGTTGATCAGGGCAGTGCCTTTATGTTTTTTTTGCCGGCCAGCCTTAAAACAGTTGAAGCGGCAGAAAGGGCAGCCCGCAAAAAAGAAGAAATCGTCTCCGGGCAAGGAACAATCCTTCTGGTGGATGATGAAAAAGGGGTTGTTGAAGTCTGTTCAGAGATGTTGGAATCTTTAGGATATACGGTTTTGGCAGCGAGCAGCGGTTTTGAAGCATTAAAGATCGTTGAATCGAAAAAACATAAAATCGATCTGGTCATTCTGGATATGGTCATGCCGATGATGAACGGACAGGAGACGTTTGAAAAAATTCGCCAAATTGAACCGGAAATAAAAGTTATGCTCTCCTCCGGCTACAACAAGATAGATCAGATAGATCAGATGATGGAAAAAGGCTGTAATGGATTTATTTTAAAACCCTTTGATGTCGCAGCCCTGTCCTCCAAGCTTGCGGGTGTTCTCAAACGCCAGAAACTGGAAAGTGCCTGACCCCTGTTTTCATACCGAAATCCTCTACACATAGAGCAGGTCAAAAAAGAGACAAAAAGGGTGGGAAATTTTATTTTCCCACCCTTTTTTTGTTTGCCCGACATGGCGGGCAAACCCAGCCGGGAGAATCCCGGCGTCA
>CAZLTD010000067.1:14290-28945 GCA_964562385.1 uncultured Desulfobacula sp. | reverse complement strand
GGTAACCCTCTTTTTTTCAAGAGGTGTGTCAGATTTTATCTAAACTATTTCAAATGAGGTGTTGTTGGCCCAACGACACTCTGTTGTTTTTTGGCCATGTGAATTGTCCCTTGTTAAAATTTTGACTGCGTTTTTTATATGAGGTGCCAATGTTTGTAAAAGTGATATGCTTTTTGCTGCTGTTTTGCCCCATCTTTAATTCGGGCATGGCGATTGGTGGGCAAAAAGTATTTTACACGCCAAGGCCTGTTAGCTTTCCAGCCAGTTTAAATGAACAGGATTTGCACCCATACACAGGTCAACTATTGGATTTTTCAAAAAGAGGTGTCTATTGTTTAACAACGAAAATTACCTATGATGAAAAGAACAGTCCTTCCACCCCCACGCTATTTATCGGCCCTTGCTCATATTCAGTAATCGTTACCCTCAATGGCCTGGAACTATATCGATGGGGTGACTTTAAACATCCCGTTTCAATGACTAATTTTGCAGCGAATGCAATTGTTCTATCTAATATTTCAAATGGTGAAAACCATTTAAAATTCTATTTTTACAGTGATGGAAAAAGCATGCCGTTGCCACATTTTTATGTAAGCGATTATGCAGTTGTTGCAAAAGCCTCTGCAACACAAACACTGTTTAATTTGTATTTAATTCAGGGTATCGGTATTATTGCTCTTTTTTCATCTCTTGTCTTTTTTGGCTATTCTGCAGCTGCGAAATTTCAAGAACATGACATCTTATACTTTTCTTTTTTTGCTTTTACTATTTTCATGGGATATGGACATTTCATCATGAATAGTCCAACCAGCAACGATCTTTTATGGTTTAAAATATCCCGAATCGGCTATGCCTTTGCGGCGTTTCTTCTGTTTTTGTTTTCCTGCGAATATACCACCCTGCTGACAAAGAAAAAGTGGGTAAAAGGGGCTAAAACCTTTTTTTCTCTCACTCTAATAGTGGTGACTTTCTTATTTTTCGAAAGTAAAAACCAAGGGATACTCAATGAACGATTTGCTCTTTTTTCACAGCTGTATATATTGCCGCTTCTTTTTTTAGGGTATTTTTTATTGATCCGTACTGCGATGAAAAAAAAGAAAATAACAACGCTGATTATACTTGGCGGATACTCTCTTTTTTTGCTCGGAACAATCCATGATATTATTTTTGTTGTTTTAGAAAAAGAACCCTATTTTTGGATGACGCCTTATGGTTATTTTATGATCATCACAGCAATTATCTATTCTCTGATATTTCGATACTATCATGGCATAAAAATCAGAGAAGAAACGGAAGCGCTATTACGGTATAGCAAGGAAAAATACCGTGGACTCATTGAGTCTTCAAGTGATTGGATTTGGGAAATCGATGTGCAAGGCAATTATATTTATTCCAGCCCCCAGGTGGAGAGCATTCTGGGCTACAAAGCCGATGGTTTAATGGGGAAATCCCGCTTTGATTTAATGCCGCCGGGCGAAGCTGAAAAGATTAAAAAAAGAGTACTGGGGCGGATTGCCTCAGGGAAACCCATCTCGGCCATGGTAAATGTCAACCTGCACAAACTGGGTCATCCTGTTATACTTGAAATGGGGGGAAGGCCTGTTTTGGAAAAGGGCGGAAAGGTTATCAGCTACCGCGGCATTGATCGTGATATAACCGAACGCAAACAGGCTGAGGATGCGTTACGCGAAAGTGAAGAGTTTCGAAAACAAATTTACGAAAGTTCACGCATTCCAATAATTGTAATGGATGCGACATCATATCGGTATTTAGACTGCAATTTGGCTGCTGTTACAGTGTATGCTTTTTCAAGTAAAGAAGAGGTTATCGGGAAAACACCCCTCGACGTATCAGCATCTTATCAATATGATGGAACACCATCTAAGGAAAAATCTATTGCATACATTATTACGGCTAAGGAAAAAGGTTCAGTCGTATTTGAATGGAAGCATCAGAGACCGGATGGTGAGCTATGGGACGCTGAAGTGCATTTGCGTTCGTTCACCATTGGCAATAAGAAACTGATGCAGTTTTCATTGGTTGATATCACCAACCGAAAGAGGGCTGAGGCCACTCGTGAGAAGTTGCAGTCTCAACTGGCACAGGCACAGAAGATGGAAGCCATCGGAACATTGTCCAGTGGGATTGCCCATGATTTTAATAATATACTTTCTGGAATTTTTGGGTATTCCCAGCTTGCTAAAATGCATATCTCTGATCCGGAAAAGGTGACTAAAAATGTTGAGCAAATTGTCAAGGGCGCTCAAAGAGCAACGGACCTGGTTCAGCAAATACTGACATTCAGCAGAAAAACCGAACATGAAATGCAGCCTTTAAAGATTTTTATTGAGGTAAAGGAAGCGGTAAGACTGATCCGATCATCAATACCATCCTCTATTGAGATAAAAGAAAAAATAAACTCCAAAGCGACAATATCTGCCGACCTGACACAAATTCATCAAGTGGTGATGAATTTGTGTACAAACGCTTATCATGCTATGCGTGAAACAGGCGGTACCCTGTCTGTAAGCTTGACGGAAGTACAAATTCCCATCACAGAAAATCCAGTGGATTTAAATATTTTGCCAGGCAGTTATCTTAAATTAGAAGTTAGTGATACTGGTTCAGGTATGAACCCGGAAACTCTGGAGAGACTATTTGAACCATACTTCACAACAAAAGAGCCGGGAGAAGGAACCGGTTTAGGGTTGGCCGTTGTTCTCGGAATAGTTGAAGAACATAATGGTTACATAAAAGCCTATAGCGAGTTTGGGAAAGGTTCTGCTTTCCATGTTTATTTACCGGTATTAGATGAACAGGCCGATACTTTTGAACCGGAAAAAGAGGGGAAAAAAGCAGGGGAGGGGACCGAAAAAATTATGGTCGTTGATGATGAAGACAGTATCCGAACCTCCACTCAAGAACTTTTGGAAGACTATGGTTATAAGGTTAGTGTCTTTTCTAACGGAATTGAAGCGCTCAATGAATTTAAAAAGGACCCTCATCAGTTTGATTTAATAATCACCGATGTGACGATGCCCAAAATGACAGGAGATGAACTTTCCATTAGACTTTCAAAAATTCGTTACGATTTGCCAATCATACTTTGCAGCGGTTACAGTAAAGAATTTTCTAAAACTATCACATCTGGTCCCGGTATTACAAAATATCTTCAAAAGCCTATCAATAGTGAGACCCTGCTTGTATTAATCAGGAAAATACTCGATGGGGTACCAAGGATTTAATATATAGATGTTAATGTGTCGCGCAAGAGTCTGTGCACCTCCCGGTTGAAAGCATTTTAATTTTGAGGGGGCAGGATATTATATTTTCTCAATTTTTCGTACAGGGTGCTTCGGCTGATGCCTAAATTCACGGCTGTAACTGTTTTATTCCAGCTGCACTCATCAAGTGCTTTGCGGATTATCTTTTCTTCATTTGCTTTCAGCGCCTTTTGGGAGGAAGCCGGTGAAACCGCTATTGCATCAAAAAAATGATCTGGCAGATCGGATGTGAAGATCTGTTTGGATTTAGATAAGGTGACCGCATGTTCTATGCAGTTCTCAAGTTCCCTTATATTGCCCGGCCAGCCGTAATCCAGAAGGAGACGCATGGCCCCGGAATCAATTTTTTCTATCTGTTTGTTTTGTTCAGTTGAAAATTTTTTAAGAAAAAAACTGGCCAGGAGGGGAATATCATTTTTTCTCCAGTTTAATGGGGGCAGGTTGATCGGTATGACATTTAACCGGTAGTAGAGGTCTTCTCTGAACGTTCCCTTTTTGACCTCGTCAATCAGATTCCTGTTTGTTGCTGCCAGAACCCGTGTGTTGACTTTGATAGATTCGTTGCCGCCTATACGTTCAATTTTTTGGCTTTGCAGCACACGCAGGAGCATGGTCTGGGCAGATAACGATATTTCACCGATTTCATCTAAAAAAACTGTGCCGTCGCTGGCTTTTTCAAACCGCCCGATTTTTCGTTGATGAGCCCCGGTAAAAGCCCCTTTTTCATGACCGAAAAGCTCGCTTTCCAAAAGGGTTGCAGGGTATGCAGAACAATTAATAACGATAAACGGTTTTATGGACCGGTCACTTAGATCATGGATCGCCTGGGCAACCATCTCTTTCCCAGTTCCGCTTTCACCTTGAATCAATACGGTGGCTTCCGTTGGTGCGACATCTTCAATGAGCTTATAAATGATCTGGATTTTAGGGTCTTTGCCGACCATTCCCTGAAAACCGGCAACAGTATCGATACGTCCCCTGAGCCCGCTTATTTCCCTCTCATGCTCAAATGCCCGGAAAACAGCCCCGGACGCCTGTGCGAGTATCATATGGATAACATCCATCTCAGTTTTTACGCAGACGCAATCATCCGGGCATGCAATGAGAATTGCCCCTAAAACCTGGTGGTGGTGATGAAACGGGAAAATGGCCATCCTGGAGGCCGATTTGCTTGTATCGGGTAACGGCAGGGCCTTTATGGCCCCATTTTTTAAAAAAATAGGGTATTGATTTTGGTTGGCCTGGCGGTACAACACCTCAAAACTGTCTGTATTCAAAACAATAAAATTATTGTCCAACGTCAGGTAGGGAATTTTTTTGTCATTGTCAAAAACCACCATTGAAATATTGTTGCATTCAACAATATCCTGAAGCGTTTTTACAAGAAAAGAACAGATTCTTTTAAGGTCTGGAAGTGCTGCAATTTTTTGAGAAACCGAAAACGTTGTTGAAAACTGCTTATGCGCCCGGTCAAGGTCTATATTGCGTTGTTCCAGAGCCTGGTTGGTCCGTTTAAGCTTTGAAGTATGCTCGGCAATCCGGTCTATCATCCCGTTGTAGGCTCCAACCAGCCTGTTGATTTCAGCAGGCCCGCTCACGTGGATGAGGCCTTCAAGATTATCTTCATCAATATTTTTGACAGTGTCGGTCAGCAAGAGCAAAGGAGCTATCAGACGTGAAATTAAAGCATGGCCTATGAAAAAAGAGACAGCCAGAACCATCAAAGTGATCAAAGTCATCTTCATGCCCAGTTGTTTGACTTTATTGCGGTAAGGTGTTTCAGAAAATCCCAGGCGCAGGACCCCCGCCTTTGCCATGAAAACGGGCCATCGGATATCAACAAACCGTTCCCCTTTCTGTGAAACAAGGTTTTTAATACTCTTGTTTGCAAGGTTGCCTGATTGGTTCACTTCGATCAGTTTTGCCGGGATACCGTCTTGAAATGTATGGACCAGAACTTCATTATCATTAATGATCAAAAGATAGGATACCGAGGTCTCGCTTTGCAATTGGTCATCCAGTATTTTTTGTACAGCAACAAGGTCATTGATCAGGATTTTATCGGTTACATCCAAAGACAGCTTGTGAGCAATGCTTTCTGCCTGTGCAATTGCTTGAGACAAGAGACTTGAACTATAATTTCTTATGACAAGCTGGGACACGACGATGCCGGTTGTAACAACCAAGAATGCAACAGCTAAAAGAAGCATTGTTTTAAGGTGATTAAACCGGCTTTTACCCAATTGAAAACGCATTATTTTTTCCTGTGAATTTGAGTGTACATGGTGCGTATATTCTTGTACCAGCCCTCTTGTGGGGATTCAAAACGCTCAATCATGATGCTTTCAAGAAGCTTTCTGCCATTTTCGGACCGATGCATGGAAAGAATGATTTTCTGAATTCTTGATTTAAGCTTTGGATCTAAAAACGCAGAAGCAACTAACGGCGGACTGCCAAAGTTTTCGGATTTTCTGATGACCCGGGTCTGGGCAGTGAGATACGGAATTTTTACATTGTAATATTCCCAAATGTGCCCATCCACAGTTGCGCCGTCGACCAGCCCCTTGGAGACAGCAAGGATGGAATTGTCATGGCTGTAGGTATAGGTGGTTCTGTTGAAAAAGGAATCAGATGACTTACCTTGCTGTAAAAGCCAGAATTTTGGCACAAGGGCACCGGTATTTGAATCCGGATCTGTAAAGGCAAAAACTTTACCTTTTAAATCATTCAGGGAATGATAGACAGATTCCTTTTGCACAATTAAGTACGATTGATAATACGGCTCCCCTCTTACGATCGGGGTGGCAATGCCCTCAAACCCGTACTTTTCCTTTCCATTGGCATAGGGGCCGGAGCAGACAAAAGCAAGCTCTATCATGCGTTTTGGAAAAAGTTCGTTTATTTCAGAGTAGGTTTTGCGCTGAATCAACTCGATTTCATACTTCAGCTCGTGCCCGATATAGTTTAGCAATTCTTCATAATAAACAAGCGTCTCTTTGGGTGAAATCATCGCTGCCACGGCCACTCTGAGTTTTGGAAGCGAATCAGATGGCTGAACTTGTTTGCTGGTATTTATTTTCTTGCTGAAATCCACATACGCATACTCATTCTCCTTCTCACATCCGATGAAGAAAAAAACAATGATAATTACAATGGTGCTAAAAAAATAATGACCTGTTTTCATTTTGCCTCCTGATAACCCAAATGGCTGTCCAACTTTTTAAACTATAGAGCAAATCGTAAACCAGGTGGTCTAACTCCGGCGCAAATCATTCTGGCTCCTGCGACTGGAAGTTACAAGTTAGGACAAAGTGCAAGGCTGTGAAAAGAGCTGAGCAGTACTGTATGATTCATCTGACCAATACGACATTCTGTTCGATTTCCGGATGCAACTAACTTATTGAAATAACATGTTTTTTATGTTTTGTCAAACTTTGGTGTCTGATTTTCGTACAATTTCCCGGTCGGACCGATACCCCGTTCGGTCATGCCGGACAAAGATTAGTTCGAAAATCCGACAGATGTAAATCTTCTGTGTTCACAAGGTATAGGGGGATTCATGACAAGTATTTCCCAGCCGGTCCGAACATGATTACAACGGCAATTTTTTTTTTGGCATGAGTGTTGCTATCTAATTTAGGAAGGAAAGCTATCGGAGGCAGCAGCGCTTACTCTCTTTTTACCACCTATACAAAGGCAAACAGGATGGAGAAAAAGATTGTCATGATCAGCAAAAACAGACAGGAGATAAAAACTCTTGAGCGCAGTCTGGCCCATCATCAATATGAACTGCTCTCCATTGGTGATCTCGAATTGTTAAACGAACTGCTTATAAAAACCACCAGTTATTGTGTGATCCTGGATCTGGATTCTATTCTGGTTGACAACCGGAGCATCAGGAAACTGACCCTGAACTATCCGCAGGTCTATTTTTTGTGCATGTCAAAAGACCGGTTTCATCCAGAATTGAAAGATGCCATCTGCTATCACATTTATGCCTGCCTGACCAAACCGCTTGATGAAGATGAACTTCTGTACTGGCTGAAATGTATTGAAGATGAAGAAAACGGTTCTCATGAAAAAACGTGAGCAACGCTTTTTTTTATAAACCTTGAGTCAAAAACCTTTAAACTGGAGGAAACATGAAAAAGAGAAGATCGAGTTTCTTGATTTCCCAATTTCTGGAAAACAGCGGCTTGTCGCGGCGGTCATTTCTCAAAGCCACTGCTGCTGGAGGGGCAGCGGTGACTTTGGGCAGCGGCGTGCTGCCAAAGATGAAGGCACTGGCTGCATCATCGGCAAATTCCGGGGGTGATCAAGGCAAATGGATGCCGGCCACATGCCAGGGATGTACCTCGTGGTGCTCATCCCAGGTTTATGTGATTAACGGCAGAGCCGTGAAAATCAGGGGAAACCCAAATTCGAAAGTGAACCTGGGCGCAGGGTGTCCACGGTCGCATCTGGCGCTTCAGCAGGTGTATGACCCGGACCGGATTAAAACACCGATGAAACGGACAAGCCCCAAAAAAGGGCGGAATGAAGATCCCAAATTCGTCCCCATTTCATGGGATGAGGCTCTGGACACAATCGCAGATAAGATAATGGCGTTGAGGAAAAATAACGAAACCCATAAATACATGCTGATGAGGGGACGGTATTCCTACATGAGGGATGTCCTGTACAGCAGGATGACAAAGATTATCGGATCGCCAAATAATATTTCTCATTCCTCTTTGTGTGCAGAAGCGGAAAAATTCGGTCCCTATTATACGGAAGGGTATTGGGGATACCGGCAGTATGATGTTAAAAATGCCCGGTATATACTTTTATGGGGAGCCGATCCTCTGGCTGCAAACCGGCAGGTTTCCTATTATTCAAAGGTCTGGGGCGAAGCTGTCGATAAGGCGGTCATTGCCATTGTGGAACCCAGATTGTCGGCCACCGCGACCAAAGCGGATGAGTGGCTTCCGGCAAAACCGGGGACTGATGGTGCCCTGGCAGTTGCCATCGCCCATGTGCTACTGACCAAAGGGCTATGGTATAAACCGTTTGTGGGTAATTTTATAGACGGAAACAACCTATTTATTTCAGGGCAGACCGTGGATGAAAGCCTTTTTGAAGAAAAATACACCCACGGCCTGGTCAAGTGGTGGAACCTTGAACTTAAGGACAAGACCCCGGAGTGGGCCGCTGGTGTCACAGGCCTTCCGCTAGAACAGATCCGGCGTGTGGCAATCGGATACGGCAAGGCAGCTCCCCATGCCATTTCCTGGCTGGGCGGCGGCCCCTGCATGCAGGTCAGGGGCGGATATGCTGCCATGGCGGTTCATGCGCTTAACGGTCTGGTCGGGGCTGTGGATAACGTGGGCGGTACGTTAAAGACCAATAAAGAATATACGGTCAAATTTCCCAAAGAAAAAGAGTTCATGGATGAGATAGCCAAAAAAGGTAAAAAACATGAGAAGATAGATCAGCGCGGAAGGCTGCACATCCCTTGCCTTAAAAAAGGGAAACCCGGAAGCGGTGTCATTACCAACAATGCTGCTGACGGCATTCTCAATGAAGATCCTTACGACATCAAGGTAGCCATCGCCTACATGAACAATTTTGCCTTTTCAGCTCCCCAGCCTGAGCGATGGGAAAGAGCGTTGTCAAAGATCCCCTTCCTCACTCATATCACAACCAATGCATCTGAATTTTCCTGGTTTGCGGATATCCTTCTTCCGGACACCCACCACATGTTTGAAAAGTGGGGCTATGTTAAAGCGCATGGAAACGGCTACCGGCATGTGACCATTATGCAGCCGATTATCAAAAAGGTTTGGGATTACAAGACAGATGAGACGGAAATCCCCTGGCTCATTGCTGAAAAACTTGCCCAAAAAGGTTTTGACAATCTGTTGCGCCACTACAAGACATACAAAGATCCCGAAACCGGCAAAGAACCGGCAAATGAAGAGGAGTTTGCCCTGTATGCGTTGAAATATGCGACCCAGAAACTGTGGGACCCGGCCAAGTATAAAGGGGGTGACAGGTTTGACGGGTGGAAGCACTTTACGGACGTCGGTGTCTGGAACTCCAACCCCTATTCCTATAAAAAAAGATGGGGAAAGATGAAAACCAAGACAAAGATGTTTGAATTTTACAGCGAAACCCTTAAGGCAGCGCTCCAAAAACATGCGGATAAGCACAGCGTCACCATTGATAAAGTGATGAAGGAGACCAATTATCTGGCAAGGGGGGAGACGGCGTTTGTCCCCCACTATGAAGAACCCTATATCCTGGGCGATGAGAAAACATATCCATTTGTGCATGTCGACCACAAATCACGGCTCAACCGCGAGGGAAGATCGGCCAACTGCTCCTGGTATTATGAATTCAAGGACATAGATCCGGGTGATGAAGCGTGGGACGATGTCGCCAAGATCAACCCGGTTGACGGTAAAAAACTTAACATACGGTCCGGTGATAAGATCCGGCTGGTTTCGCCCACCGGAAGCCTGGTCTGTACGGCAAAATTATGGGAAGGTGTCCGACCGGGCACTGTGGCAAAATGTTACGGCCAGGGACACTGGGCTTATGGCCGCCAGGCATCCAAGAAATTCGGCAAGGAATCCCGCGGTGGCAGCAGCAATGATATCATTCCGGCACAATACGAAGCATTGAGCGGAAGCACTGCCTTTTACGGTGTCACCCGGATCAAGATAGAAAAAGTATAAGGAGGGAATTACCATGCCAAGATATGCAATGGCCATAGATCTTCAGAAATGTACCGGATGCAGCTCCTGCAGTATCTCGTGCAGAACTGAAAATAATGTGTCGGATGGTATATTCTGGTCACACAAGATAACAGAAACATCGGGCACGTTCCCCAACGTGCGGTTCCATTATATCCCGACGTTGTGCAACCACTGTGAAAATGCGCCTTGTGTTAGGGGGTGCCCGACAAAGGCGATGCACAAGCTTGATAACGGTATCACCATGCACGATCCGAAAAAGTGCATCGGCTGCCGGTATTGCATGATCAATTGTCCCTATGGCGTTATTTATTTTAACTGGAAAGATCCTCACTCTTTCTGGAGGAGTAAACAGACACTGTTGAAAGGGGGCAGTTCATCTCCAATGGAAGAAAACGGTAAAGCCGGTGGAAAGATCATGCCGTATTACAATCCAGAAAGGGAAGAAACCTTAAGTGGTATCCGTGCGAAAGGAGTGGTGGAGAAATGCACTTTCTGCGACCACCGGGTCAAGAGGGGCAAACTGCCACGTTGCGTTAATGCCTGCCCGTGCGATGCAAGAATATTCGGCGACCTGGATGATCCTGAAAGCCAGGTCAACAAACTGCTTGGAAAATTCAGGCCATTTCGGCTGAAAGAATCTCTGGGAACTCAACCCAAGGTTTTTTACATCAGGGATTTCAGTTCAGCCAGTTATCCGCAAACCAAAGGAGGCATAAAATGAAATTACGAATATGGATAGGATTACTTGGCCTCGGTATCCTGTTGGGGCTAATGACCACATTCAGGGTATACACAGAAGGATTTGTAGTTTATTCAAAAACAGATGTACTGGTATGGACCCTGCCTTTGTCTACATATATCTTTTTTTCCCTGACCAGCGCGGGGTTGGCTTTTGTATCCTCAATTCCAATCGTTTTCGGGCTTAAACGGTTTGATGCCATTGAAAAACGTACCCTATTCCTGGAGTTTGCAGTTCTCATTGGTTCCTTTGTGTGCCTCATTCTCCACCTGGGGTCACCCTTGAAGGTAATCTACCTTTTGTTTTCCCCAAACCTGACCTCTCCATTGTGGTGGCTGGGCATACTTTATACCATTTATCTGGTTATAATTGTGTCCGCGTTCTGGCGGAAGCACACAGCCCACACCAGTAAAACACTCGGCATCCTTATCTTTTTGATCGCAATCGGAACGTCGACAACCCTTGGCTGGCTCCTGGGCATGACAGATGCACGACCGATTTTAAATGCTTCATTTTTTACCATGTATTTTCCTTTGACAGCCTTTGTGTGCGGTCTGGCGGCATTGCTTCTCTTCAGCCTGGCTACGGCTTATTTTTCAAATAAAAAAATAGTCCCGGAAAAAAATGGTTTGTATAATGAACTTGCCAGGATACTGGGTATTGCAGCCGGAATAGTACTGATACTTTTTTTATGGCGTTCAATTATTGGTGGTGTTTCATCAACGTCATATGGATATGATACGTTCAGGCATATGATCGGATCCATACCTTACAATATTGAACTCTGGCTTGGTCTGATTCTACCCTGTGTTCTGATGCTAGTTCCTTCAATACGTATCACAGCCTGGGGTAAAATCGCTGCCAGCGCTTCACTGCTTATCGGTATGTTTGCCGGCCGCCTGGAGTTCATTTTAAGCGGTGTGGTACGACCTTTGGGGCAGGCGGCTGAGGGGCGTCCGGAATTTGTCACTTATCTGCCCTCGATTTCTGAAATCCTAGTTGCATTGTTTGCTCTATCTGTTGTTCTCATGCTTTATACGATAGGAGACCGTTATTTTAAGCTGGATGAAGCGCCTGAATAAAATACCTGGAAAAGAGCAGTTTTTTTCTCGTTTTGCCGGCTGTCATCTTGTTTGAATAATGATGGCCGGCGATAATGAGATTCACTGACACGAATACAGGAGAGCATATACATGGAAATTGAAGAAGTCCTATGTCTTGAAACTGCAAGGATGAATAGTTACCAGGCATTGTCACAACTCTATCATGTACCGGATAGACGTCTGCCGACACATCTTCAGGTGCTGGCTGAGAACCTTCTCTATCTGGACCTTGCACCACGAATGATAGAAAAAGTTAATCTGATGCAAAATCAGTTGGATCTCAACTCGGATCTTGACAATCTGACCGTTGATTTTACGCGACTCTTTATCGGACCTTATAACCTTCAGGCACCGCCTTATGGATCCGTTTATATTGAGCCGGAACGAAAAGTCATGGGCGAGTCCACAGTGGATGCAAAAACAAGATACCGGTATTTTGGACTGGATATCTCAGGTGATCTTAAGGAAGTGGCAGACCATATTGCCATAGAACTTGAGTTTATGTTTTTTTTGATTTTCAAGGAGATTGAAAGTATAAATTCCAACCTGCCGGAACAGACTCAGGAGATACTGCTGCATCAGAAAGCATTCCACACAGATCATTTTAATTTGTGGATACCCGATTTTACAAGTTGTGTGATTGAACATTCCAAAATTGAATTTTATCGGAATCTGGCTGAGACCACCAGAATGTTTCTGAAACAAGATCTGGCATACCTGGAAGATATATCGGTTTTAGAAACACTTAAAGGATGACCCATGGAACCGTTTGACACTCTGCTTGAAGGATCGGCCGGACAACACGGGCATCTATGTCCAGGGCAGGTGGTTGGTGTCCGGATGGCAATGCTGGGATGCAGGCTAATTGGTCTTGATAACCCTAAAAGCCGGGAACAGATCAAAAAGCTGCTGGTGTTTATAGAGATGGACAGGTGCACTGCGGATGCTGTTGCGTATGTGACAGGTGTTAAATTGGGGCGCAGAAGCTTAAAATTTATGGACTACGGTATTATGGCTGCCTCCTTTGTCAATCTGTCCAATCGCAAATCCTTTCGGATTATTTCCACTGAAGAATCCCGGGACCTTTGTGATATTTACGCGCCCGAAGTCGAAGGAAAACATCAAAAACAGCTTTGCGCATATAAACGAATGCCGGACAGCGTTCTTTTTAAAGTGCAGAAAGTCTCCATTGATATCCCTGAAGTTGATCTTCCGGGCCCGACAATACAAAAAACAATGTGCTGCAAATGCGGGCAAATGGTTCGCGATGGCAGGGAAGTTAAAAAAGATGGTCAGGCCTTATGCAGGCCCTGCTGGGGAAATTGCTATTTTTCAGATGCCCGGGAGATCTTTTGGCCCAGAATGGATCAATCTTCTTTAAATGGAAAAAACAGCAGCCGGCCACAGGGGTTTAAAAATATTTATCTGCCGGATAATCACAGGCTTATGTGATGGCAACATGTAACTGATAAAGGAGGCGTCCAAAGTGTTTAAGAAAATCCGCGTCAAAGATGCTGTTGGAGAGACACTGAGCCATGACATCACTGAAATCAGACCGGGTGAATTTAAAGGGGCTGCTTTCAAAAAAGGGCACACGGTGTGTAATGAGGATATCTGCCATTTGCAGAAACTGGGCAAAAATCATCTATACCTGATTGATCTTGAAAAGGACGAAATACATGAAAACCATGCGGCTGCCATCCTTGCCACAGGGTTGGCCGGTCCGGGTATTACATGGGAAAATAACCCCAGGGAAGGCAAAATTTGTCTTATTGCTGAATATGATGGCTTGCTTGTGGTAAATAAGGCAAACCTGGCATCATTTAATATGGTGGATGAAGTCATGTGTGCTTCCCTTCATAGTTATACTCTGGTGAAAAAGGGCCGGCAGGTAGCTGCAACAAGGGCTATTCCACTGGTCATGAAAAAAGCGCCGGTGGAACGAGCTGCCTCCATTGCACAACAAGGCGGCGGAACGGTTTTGATCCGGCAGCTCAGACAATCAAAAGTGGGCGTTGTGATCACAGGCAACGAAATTTTCAAAGGCCTGATAGAGGACAAATTTGCACAGGTGTTAAATGAAAAAGTGGAAAGCCTCGGCTCAAAAGTATCCGGGATTGAGTTTGCCCCTGATGATGAAACATTGATTTGCCAGGCAATTAAAAAGCATCTGAATAACGGCTGCGACCTGATGCTTTTAAGCGGCGGCATGAGTGTTGATCCTGATGATGTGACCCGTCAAGGGATACGTCAGGCAGGTGGGGTTGAATTGCATTACGGCGCTGCAGCATTGCCCGGTGCAATGTTCATGGTTGCATATATTGGAAATGTCCCTGTTTTGGGTGTTCCGGCCTGTGGGCTCCATCATAGGGTAACTGTTCTGGATTTAATTCTGCCGAGAGTATTGTCAGGTGAGCATATTGGTAAAAAGGAACTGGCGTTTATCGGACATGGTGGGCTGTGCATGGATTGTCCGGAATGCACCCATCCTCACTGCCCGTTTGGCAAAGGCATGTAAAAAATAAAACGTATACAGGAGTTGGCACCAGTATCTTGTGCCTAACTTTGGCCACTAAAATTAACAAATATATAGAAGTTAATGAATCTCTTAATTGAACTTAATAAGGGGGAGCCTGTTTAGCCGTTCCTTTTAATTTGTTAGTGATCACAGGTATAAAATTCAAAGCAGGATATACAAAGAGTATAAACAAAAAAACGGCCCGTCTGCCTTGGCACCCGGCCCGTGAATTAGGGTAAGGAGGTTGCAACGTACCCCAGAATGTTTTTCA
>CAZLTD010000067.1:0-14280 GCA_964562385.1 uncultured Desulfobacula sp. | reverse complement strand
ACCCTTACCTTTTAATTTGTTAGTGATCCCAGGTAAAAAATCCAACCCAGGATAAACAAACAGTATAAAAAAAAAACGACGGCCCGTCTGCCTTGGCAGACGGCCCGTGAATTAGGGCAAGGTGGATGAAACCTATCCCAGAATCTTTTTCAAGTCACCTTCTGCGGTGCCGATCGGTGTAATATTATAGTTTTCAACCAGAACGTTCAAAATGTTGGGTGTCACAAAGGCCGGCAGAGAGGGTCCTAAATGGATGTCCTTGATGCCCAGTTTAAGCAGGCTGAAAAGGATGGCTACCGCTTTTTGTTCATACCAGGAGATGATAAAGGATAACGGCAGTCCGTTCACATCAGTATCAAAGGCTTTTGTCAGGGCAACCGCAATCTGGACGGCTGAATGGGCGTCATTACATTGACCCACATCTAAAAGTCTTGGGATGCCGTTGATATCTCCTAACTGATGCCTGAAAAATTTGAACTTACCGCAGGCCAGGGTGAGAACAATGCTGTTATCCGGCGTTTTTTCAACAAACTCAGTATAGTAGTTTCTGGCTTTTTTAACGCCGTCACAACCACCAACCAGGAAGAAATGGCCGATTGAACCATCCTTGACACCGGCGACAATTTTGTCGGCAACACCGAGAACTGCTTTATGACCAAAGCCTGTCAATACATCCATGTCCTTTTTGTCTTCTGCATAGCCCGGCAGCTCAAGCGCTCTGTCAATCAATGGACCCAGGTTGTTTTTGTTCAAGTGGGTCAGGCCTGGCATGCCGACTGTACCGGATGTGAAAATATTTTTCTTATAGGATATTTTAGGTTTCTGGATGCAGTTGGAGGTCATCAGGATAGCACCCGGGAACTGGGCAAACTCTTTTTTCTGGTTCTGCCAGGCGGTTCCATAGTGGCCGTAGAAATGGGGGAATCTCTCTTTTAATTTAGGATATCCATGCGAGGGCAACATTTCACCATGGGTGTAGACATATATTCCTTTGCCTGCACTGGCTTTTAAAACTGCTTCAAGGTCAATAAAATCATGACCGGAAACCAGAATCGCTTTTCCTTTTTTGTGGCCAAGGGGAACCGGTGTAGGGACAGGATCTCCATATGCCATGCTGTTTCCAAGGCTCAAAAGCTCCATGGCCCGAAGGTTTTTCTCTCCGCATTCAAGCACCATTCCAAGATAGGCATTTGCATCAAGCGTTTTGTCTTCAAGAGAAGCAAGGCCTCTGTGAACAAATTCATAGTTGTTTTCGTCTTCCTGGCCATGCTCTGCGGCATGATCTGTGTAAGCTGCCATACCCTTGATACCAAACAGCAGCATATGCTGCAGAGATCTTAAATCAGGATCAATATCAGGATCTGACATAAGGCCATATTGCTGGCCCTGTTTTACCATTCCTTCCAGAGACGGTTTAAGCTTAAGGGTTACGCTGTCACTTTGCGATGCGATAGATCCGCCGGCTGCTTTAACGCGTTTGATCATTTTGTCTCTTAAAGAGATCGATTCCTGCAACAGGTCTTCAAACCGGTACGGGTCAAATTCAACATTGGTAAGTGTGGAGAACATCGCCATGCAGGTAAACTGATTGGTATGTGAATCAGAGATGCCAACTTTTCGTCCGGCAACAGCCGCGATGGAAAGTCCTTTAAGAGTATGAACCAAGAAGTCTTGAAGTGCTGCGACCTCAGGTGTTTTTCCGCAGACACCGATTCGGGTACAACCTTTGCCGCCCATGGTTTGTTCACACTGGTAGCAGAACATTTTCTTTTTATCGGTAGCGGCAAAGGCCTGCTTACCGGTAAATATGGAAGGCAGAAGGGTGGACGCTGCAAGACCCATGGTGCTTTTTTTGATAAAACTCCGTCGTGATACGCTTTTCTTTTTCATTTCAAAACTCCTGTATAAGGTTATTAATTCACTGTCTTTTATTTTTACGTTGACGCCACTGTAGCTTAAAAAAAAAATGGTATCATTGATCTATGTCAATTTTTGATTTTTTATTCGAAAAGTATTGCTATCAACGACATGCAGATAGTTGGAAAAAAATTGACAATAGTTGCAATGTTTTATTATAGACTACGCCTGACCTTTTCTTTTTCGGAGAAAACAAATGACAGACCGATTAGATTTGACCACCGGTAAAATTTCCAATCAGCTGTTTCGTCTTTCAGCCCCGATCATGTTTGGTATGCTTATCTTTACGCTCTACCTGATGGCGGACCTTTTTTTCGTGTCCCGCCTGGGGCCGGATGCGGTGGCGGCATTGTCGATTTCCGGTAATGTGTTTTTTATCCATTTGGGATTGTCGTTTATTATCGGTACAGGGGCCATGGCTTTGATCGCACAGAATTTTGGTGCAGGTCTGCTGGATCGGGCGCGCCAGGTCTTTGAACAAAGCCTTTTATTGAGTGTTTGGGCAGGCAGCCTGGTGGCTCTCACCGGTATTTTTATTGCAGAACCCTATATCCGGTTTTTCGGTGGTACGGGCAATGCCCTGGTGTGGGGTGTCCAATATTTTCAAGTATATTCAGTGTCGCTTTTGTTTTTGCTTCTGCTCCATGTTTTCGGTGCCTGTTATAGAGGGATGGGGGATACAAAAACCGGTATGAAGATCATGTTTCAGTCTTTGGTGCTCAATATTATTCTTGATCCGGTACTGATCTTCGGTGTCGGGCCGTTTCCGGCTTTAGGCGTGCAGGGGGCGGCCATTGCATCACTGATATCCCAGGTTTACGGGGTGGCGGTTTACACTTACCTTGTGTTCGTAAAAAAGCAGCATATCCGGTTGACAGGCCCGTGGCACCTGAACCCGGCCATTATTAAAAGGAGTCTGATAATTGGGCTGCCGTCAGGACTTGCCTATTTTCTTTTAACGGCCAATCTGCTGATTACCTATCGTGTGGTCAGCCCCTATGGCACCCAGGCGCTGGCCTCTCTTGGTATCGGGTTTAGAATTATCCAGGCTTTTTACCTGCCCAGCGTGGCTGTGGCAGATGCCATGGCCGCCATGGTGGGACAAAACTATGGTGCTAAAAATTATGATCGTGTGGTTGCGACATTCTGGACAGGATGGCGTTTTTCCTGTCTGTTCATGCTTGTCGGCACACTGCTGTGCTGGTTTTTCCCTGAACGATTTATCCATCTGTTCAGCAGTGAGGCCACTGTTGTTCAATACGGTGTGATTTATCTTGGGATAACATCTCTGGCCAATCTGCCGGTGGGCTCCATTTTGACCATATCCGCCGTGTTCCAGGGAATCGGAAAGACATATCCGTCGCTGGTCTGCGCCCTTGCGGATAACCTGCTGTTTGTTGTGGCCGTCCTCACGTTGCCGGTATTGTTTGGGTGGGGATTTGCTTCTGTCTGGTGGATAAAGCTTGCAGCAACCTGTTTTGAGACAACGGTTTTATCCCTGTGGCTGTCACGCCGTTTAAAAAGGCTGTAACAAAAGCTCTGGATCTGTTTTAAAAATTGTGGTTTTGATTTGAAGCGGCCTTGATTTTTTTGTAAAAGGCACGTTCCAGATCTTTCACTGTCTGTTTCCTGTCCGGCGTCAGAAAAATGCCGTAAAAAGGATCATCCGCTTTGATATCTTTATCCAGAACCACCTGTTCAAGGATGGCCAGCACCTGAATGGACACATCGCATGACGGATACCCCTTGTCATCAATACGGATAATGTCATCCATGTTGATCCTGACAATATTGTTGATATCCACCAGTTTCAGGCGGCCGTCAGGGGTTATAATCAAATTGCCCAGGCCTGCCAGGTCCGGGATGAAACCGGTCCTGTTTATCATTTCCCGGATACGCTTTACAAAAGATTGGATGCTGCTGTGGATGGTTTCAACACATTCATCTGTTTCAATTCCGTCACAGCCGCGGGTTTTAAAGATATCGTTCAGACACTGTTTATTGAACAGGCGCCACGGATCAAGGATGTCTCCTTTAACAAATTCCTGAAGCCCGCACAGGACAATCTGGCTGCGGCCTGTCTCCCTGTAGTCGGCAATGAACTCTTCAGATGTGGCAATAAAGTCTGATCCCAGCCACTTGAGCAGTAGATTGTATTTTTTGATTTCCCGGAAAATGCCGTCATAATCATCAAACCGCTGCCGCAGAATCCGAAACATTTTTACAGGTTCCGCCCGGGGGAAGATCCTGATACCATGTTTCATTTCACCGTGGATCTCTTTGTCCAGATCCGAGGCAAAGATGACTTCGAAAATGTGAGATCTAAGGCCGGAACGGTAATGTTTGCGAAAAACATAGGTGTCGGAATTGTGAATAAAATTGAGCTTTTTTACCTCTTCTCCGCTAAGATGGGCGCGATCTCTAATGTCTTTTTTTTTCTGCATGAAAGGCTTTTACATAGTTCAAAGGTTAATTTCAAGGAAACTTTTACCATTAGAGGAGTATAACTCCAATGCGGCAGCAAGACAAATAATCCTTTACGGATGGATGCTTATTCATTAGAATATCACGCTATACGCACTTTACGGTACCACGATACCATGATCGGATACCAAGATCGGATATTATGACCGCATACTATGAATATTAAAAATATACTGCCATTTAAAAAATCATCATACTCCATTCAGGTTGTCATCATTCTGGCTGTGTTCTGTTTTGTTCTGTTCAATCTTGTGTTTCGCCTGATTATTGACATGCGACTTGAGGCGGAAAAGAAAAAAATGGCGCGCCTTGAAAAAGAGAGGATTAAGCAGGAATTTATAACCAAGATTGATGACGAATACAATCGGGTTTTAAAATTATATAATGCCAAAGAGTATGACAAAGCCATCGAAATCATAAAGCTTTTTAACAAATACGAAAAAGCTGATTATAAAGATCTGCCCCAGATAAAAAAAGCCATCCGGATGTTTTACCTGAAAAAGAAACTCGAATTTATTCCCAAGATTCAGCTGAACGAGTATATGAAGTTATCGGAAGATATTGATATCGAAGACGACGATTCCACCGAAGTCTTTATCCGGACCCCCCGGTATGGGCAGTATTTTTACACATCTGATTTTCCCATTATATTTGAAGGGGTTGCCCTGTCCGTGAAAGGAGAATTTTCAGATGGTATTACCTGGGAAAGCTCTATCGACGGCGTTATCGGAAAAGGGAAAAAAATTGCAGTGCGACTGTCCATTGGCGAACATGAAATAACGGCCATGGGGTCCAACGGGGTTACCCAGGGAACCATGAGCACCCGGATATTTATTGAAAAAGATCCTGAGTTTTTGAAAAAATATAAAAGAAATTAATAGTTGCCAAATAATACTTGCCATTCAATTGGTATCAGCGGGGAATCAGATGGACGGTGTCAACACTCAACGGGCCAGTGAATTGTTCAACCGGCTGTCACTCAATATCCAGGACGTCATCAAGGGGCAAAAGAACAGTATCCGAAAAATACTTGCCGGATTTGCGGCCGGCGGTCATATCCTTTTAGAAGATAATCCGGGTACCGGGAAAACAACCCTGGCCAAAGCTTTGGCTAAATCGATGCGTGCTGGTTTTAAACGCATTCAGTTCACACCGGATCTGCTGCCATCCGATATTTTAGGGGTGTCAATTTTTGATCCCGCCCAAAAAGTATTCAAACTTCATAAAGGACCTGTGTTTACAAATATCCTTCTGGCGGACGAGATTAACCGGGCGTCGCCTAGAACCCAGTCTGCGTTGCTGGAATCCATGGCAGAAGGCCAGGTGAGTATTGACGGGTCTCTGATGACCCTGGACGCTCTTTTTTTTGTGATCGCCACTCAAAATCCCGTGGAATCAAGGGGGACGTATCCACTGCCCGAGGCTCAGATGGATCGGTTTGCCATGCAGCTGAAACTGGGGTATGTGTCAAAAAAAGATGAAGTGGCTGTTCTGGATGAATTGAAAAAAAACCGGTCAGTGGACAGCGTGGATCCCTGTGTGACGCTTGAAGAGTGCCGGCAGCTGCGAGATATGGTTCCCAATGTGCACATTGCCAAACCCATAAAAGAGTATGTCGTTGATCTGGTCGGTGCCACACGCACCCATCCGGGTGTTCTTTTAGGAGCCAGCCCCAGGGCATCCATCGCCCTGGTAAAAACAGCCCAGGCCCTGGCGCTGTTTGATAATCAGGATTTTATAACGGCGGACCATATTCAGGAAATCGCCCGGGACACAATTGCCCATCGGCTGGTTCTGGATTCACAGTCTGTTTTTTCAGGCAGCACGGCACGGTCGGTTGTTGATGATATATTAACCACGATACCCGTACCTGTGTGATGCTGTGAAGCTGTCCCGCGGGCTTTACAGATCCTATTGTCTTTTTTACCGATTCAGGCAGTGGCGGCAGCGGCACATCACTTGGGCAGGGATCATGGTGCTGTCTGCATTCGTAATATCGTGCATGTTCGGGATGAATATCTCAAAAACCTTTATCTACCAGGCGGCTGTCTTCTTTTTCATGATTCTGGTCATCTCGTTTTTGGGCGCCTTTTTTCCGTTTCGATTAAAAATAAGGGTAAAACGCCTCCTTCCAAAGTATGTCGGTGTTAAACAGGCGTGTAGTTATGAGCTTGAAATCGAAAATTTAACCGGAAAAGTCCAAAAAGGGCTGGTTGTTTTTGAAGAGATCCATGACCCTCGCCCCTTGTTTGAAACCTTTATCAATGAAATCGAACCCAATGAAAACAAGCGTAATGCATGGGATAGAGGGACTCTTTATTACCGGTGGGTCTGGCTGATACAAAAAAAAGCCAAAACATTTATAACGCCGGTGACGCTTCCCGATCTGCCCCCCGGTAAAACCCGGAAAATAAAAATAACGTGCCTGCCCCGCTATAGAGGATACTTGCAGTTTTCCGGTGTTACCATTGCCAGGCCCGGAATACTGGGGCTGTTTAACCGGACTGTTTCAAGGAAATTAACGGATAAGCTTCTGATACTGCCGCAGATAGACAATGTAGCACCCTTAAATCTTTTATCGTCCCGTCACCATCATCAAGGCGGGGTGAGCCTGGCATCATCTATCGGAAACTCAGATGAATTTATGTCGTTAAGGGATTATCGCCCGGGTGATCCCATGCGCAGCATTCACTGGAAAAGCGTTGCCAAAACCGCCCAGCTTGTGATGAAGGAGTTCGAGGATGAACATTTCATCAGGCACTCCCTGATCCTGGACACCTTTACCACGGCCCAAAATGAGGATATTTTTGAAAAAGCGGTCAGCCTTGCAGCCTCCTATGTCTGCCAGTTACAGGGGCCTGAAGCCATCCTGGATCTGTTGTTTGCCGGCAGACAGGTGTTCTCTTTTTCAACGGGCAGGGGCACAGGGCTCACCGGTAAAATGCTGGAGGTCCTTGCCTGTGTGGAATACAGCACACAAAAAAGTGTTCTCAGCCTGCTGCCGGTATTAACCACGAATATTGGCAAAATCAGCGGTTCGGTCTGTATTTTTCTGGATTGGGACAAAGACCGCAGAGCTGTTTACGAGATGTTTATGCAGGCAGGTATTGATGTTCAGGTATTTGTTGTTGCCAGGAATCCGTCACTGGTGGAGGAGCGAATATTAAAAGAGATTCAGACACTTCAAAGAATCAAGGTGGTTACGCCGTGATCATGCCAAGACTATATATCCCGCTGGCCATACTGTTCTGGGGGTGGCAGTCAAAAACGCTCTGGATGGCCGTCCCCTTGATGCTGGTAAGCCTGTATGCTCAATTTGGCCGGTCCAAATTTGATTTTAGTGCCTCGGACTTTAACAAGTTTGTAGACGTAAGTACCATTCTTATGGCGGCAACGATCGTTTTAAGCCTTACGCTGGATGCCAAAAAAGCGATCTGGATGATGTTAACGTGGATGCCGGCTGTTTTGTTCCCTGTTGTTGCTGCGCAATTGTTCAGCACGGCCGGGAACATTGATGTTCACTCTTTTTTTCTGTCTGCTCGAAAAAAGAATCAATCCGGTAATATGGAATCCAGAAGGGTGGATGTCTCATTTGTTTATGTTCTGTTCTGCATTTTATCCACCGGGATAAACCCGGATGCCGGGAGACTCTTTTTACCTGCCATTGTCTTTTTCACTGTATGGGCTCTATGGTATGTCCGTTCAAAAAGAGTACATACAACTATCTGGGCCATGTCGATTCTCGTTGCACTGGGGCTTGGGTATATTGGCCAGAAGGCAGTGCGCGCAGGAAGCATTAAACTGAATCACTGGGTGATGTTAAAGTATCGGGGGGTGTATTCAAATAACCCGTTTAAAAGCCATACGGCCTTAGGGGAAATCGGAACCCTTAAATTGTCCAATAAGATTGTCCTGCGGGCCATGTCCGGAACATTAATGGAAGGGGATATCCTTTTATTGCAAAACGGTGTGTATAACCAGTTTTTAGGGGTAAACTGGTATGCCAGGACAAAGTTTTCACCCATTGTGCCGTCTGTTGATGAAGAATTCTGGCAGATTAACCCGGGCGCGGGATCTGGTAAGAAAATAAAACTCTATTCCCGACCTCAGAGAAATCGGGCTGTTTTGGCCCTTCCGCCGGGTGTTACGCGACTTGCAGGGTTTTCAGCTGACAGTGTGCTAAAAAACGGCCTTCAGGTGGTTCGCCTTGAAAATCCGTCAGCCTTAATTGTGGCAGATGTGTCCTATAGTGGACAGCCTTCATGGGATAAGGCGCCCTATAAAACAGATTTTTTCATTCCGAAAAAAGAGCTGCCGGGCGTGGAACGGATTGTTGCGCAACTGCGCCTGGATGAAAAACCCCCCAAACAGGTTCTTGCCGTACTTCAGGACTTTTTTATCAAAAACTACACCTATTCCCTGGAACTTAAGGGGAAGGGAAAACACGATACCGCTGTTCAAAATTTTTTATTCAACACCCGGCAGGGACATTGTGAATTGTTTGCAACAGCCACGGCACTGATTTTAAAAAAAGTACATATTCCTGCCAGATATGTGACCGGTTTTATGGTACATGAATATTCCGATTTGGAAGGAGGGTTTGTTGTCCGGCAAAGGGATGCCCATGCCTGGGTAAGGGTTTTTATCAATAACAGGTGGCAGGATATCGATACCACGCCACCAGGATTCACCCGGATAGATTCCCAAAAAATACCGACCTCCGTCATTTCGGATAGTCTCTCATTTTTAGGGTTTAAACTCTCGCAACTTCGGCATGAAACAGGTGCGGATCTAATGAACAGGTACGGCATGTGGCTGGTACTGCCGTTGGGGGGTATCCTGTTTTTAAGATTGAGGAAAAAAAGTCATATCAAAAGGGTCTCCCGGGCGGACAGGAAAGGCCTTTCAAGGATTAAAAAAGGGGATGGCCACTCCTTTTACCAGTTGGAAAATCATCTGGCAAAAATCACCGGGGTATACCGGTTCGCGTTTGAAACCTATGCCGGATGGCTTAAACGGATTGGGAATCATACAGGGGATGTGCAGATGATCGCGGAGCTTAAAAAAATGCTTCACCACCATAACAGAATACAGTTTGGCAAAAAAATCCCGACAGGTGAAAAAATTGAGTTGCATCAATCGGTTAAAGACTTTATTGCGGCTCATCCGGTGATAAAATAAAATCAGTGATATAGATATTTTCTTTCATCTCTCTGCCAATGGTTGATACCGGTGTGGTCCCGTAATCATGTCCCGGGTAGACAATGGTTTTCCGGGGTAATACGATCAAACGGGTTTTAATGGAGTCAATCAGGGTGGCAAGATCTCCGCCCGGCAGATCGGTGCGGCCGGCGTTCCCAACAAAGAGCGTGTCTCCGGAAAAAAGGCAGTTATTTACATAAAAACATGACGATCCCGGTGTATGGCCCGGGGTGTGGAGTACACGAATTTCAAGATTGCCCACCCTAAGGATATCATCATGATGCAGCTTGCGTCCAACAGCATAGTTGGCCTTGATGTCCGGGCTCTGGAAGGCGGTCTTTTTTCCAAAGAAATCTGCATCTGCCGTATGCATGCAGATGGGAATTTGATAATGACCGGACAGTGACGCATTGGCCGGAACATGGTCGCTGTGTCCATGGGTGTTTAAGATATATTTTGGCACAATGTGGTCATTATCCATCACGGAAATGATGCGGTCTGCTTCACCACCTGGGTCAATAACAACGCACTTTCGTGTATCGGGGCATGCCACAATATAGGTGTTTACCTGATAGGGTCCGATGTTCAGACACTCAATAATAAGAGAATTAGGTTTCATAATCGTGATCTTAAACTGTTTTTTGATCTAAAGTAAACCTCAGTGTTGCAAATTATTCAAAGCAGACTAAATATTAGCACTTTTGCATTGTTTGGATATGTTTTTTATGCAGCCTTTAGGTAAATATATTTCGTAGAATATCCCGATGAAATAACGAGTTTTGATTAAATATCATCAATAGATATGGCCGATATCTTTTTACCTGGCAAATCGAAATATTGTCTTAATATTGCAAGTCACCAGAATTTCATGGCATTTTAAAGAAAGTTAAAATTACCACAACCGCTTGCATGGTTTTTGCTCTTATAAAATTTGTAAAGAGATCGGCCAGGACCAAACTAAAGAGGGCGGCAATTATGAAAAACAATTATCAATCAAAAATTTATGTTGCAATTATCTTTGCCGGCGTATTCCTGGCATTCGTTCCCTGGTGTTACAGCCAGGACCAGGATGTTATACTGGCAGACTACACAGTCGCATCAGCCAATGCTCCGGCGGATCAGATGTCGATATCCTATGATGGTTTGTCTGAAAACAGTATCGACAACAGGGAAGTGGAATCCCTGGAAACGTTTGCCATCCTCGTAAACGAGGAATCATCACACAGTGCAATGGTATCGGACAAAGATGATCTGCATTGGATCAGGGAGAAAGTGGCGGGGTTGAGCAAAAACTTTTTAAAATATTTTTCAGTAGAAGATGGCTTTGATTCTAAGGTGTCGGCTTTTTTAAATTTAAAAAGTAAAATTGTCACAGATACAACTCGGCCGGAAGATTTTGACGTTAACGTCTCTTCGCTCATTGCTGGCGATGATACCAGCGTTGCTGCCATCAGTGCGGTGAAAATTTCTTCATACTGGGCGTCAAACTATCTGGATGCTGTATATGATTATGAAAATGACGGCCTGGAGCTGTTTTTCAGTAACACCGATATTAACGCCTTCCTTTTAGAGGGTATGAAATTGGAATTTCAAATAAGCCCGGAGAAATCTGCGGGCGCTTTTCTTTTAACCATGCCGTTTTAATTTCATAATACCTCCTGCCACTTGAGCCGACCGGCGGTATACCAAACTCAGCACCACAAAAAATTAAAAGATAAGTATCAAGGTTGATTCAATTTGGATCCGGTCTTGATTTTTTATAAAAATATTGTTGCATTTTTTAAACAGGTATGTAATGAATAATGCAACAATATTTTATTTCAGGATATAAGGAAGTGTTACCGGATGAATAAAGTAGACGAATTGATTGACAGAATTCTTGGCGCCACAGGCATCAGTTCCTCTTCCGAGCTTGCAAAAGAACTCGGTATAAATCGATCCGGTATTACACACGCCAGAAACAACAACAGGATTCCGGATAAATGGATTGTTAAGCTGTATCGTAAATTCGGGTTGAACCCGGGATGGATTGATACCGGCGTTGGCACTGTTTTCATGAGCGGCGCATCCGAACTTGACGTTGACTTTAAGGCCATACCAAAGGTTGCGGCAAGATTATCTGCCGGAACCGGATCTTTTGATGTCAGGGAGTCTGTCACCGAATACCTGTCGTTTCAGTCAAAATGGCTGGCGGCTAAAGGCTCTGCCAATAACATGGTTGCCATGGAGGTGTTCGGCCAGAGCATGGAACCGGTTATCAAAGAAGGGGATACCGTATTAATTGATCAGTCCAGAACCGACATCCTTGCCGGCGCCATATACGCTGTCGGAGTTGAGGATACAATTCTGGTCAAACGGCTGGAAAAACATCCGAACAAACTGGTACTTTGCAGTGATAACAAAGCCTATGAACCGATTTTCCTTGAGAGGGACCAGATGGAGACCGTACGGATAATCGGGAAGGTGATTTGGAGTTGCCGGGAATACCGGTAGGTTTTTTTTATTCAGTGTGTTTACTTTTTTCAACAAACAGGTGAAAAAGATAAAGTAAGGAGACAGATAATGCAACGTAGACAGAATTCAATTTCTCAGAAAATAATTTTAATGCTCATCGGAACTGCCTGGGTTGCAGGCCTTTTAATTGCCGGTAGTGACAGCCCCTATATGCCCTGGACCAATACTATAGGGTTGATTCTGTTTTTAGGGGCAAGTATCTTATTGGGCAGAAAATTGCGTCATATCGATCAAAAAACGATTAAAGTGGATATATCCAAAACAACCTGCAAAGAAAAATCACCGGTACTTCAGGCATTTAAGAAAAATCAGCGTATGAAAATTCGATATGCCGTTACAGGATAATTCATTTGTTATTTTTATTGACCCGACCTTTTTTAACTTGATATCACTTGAGTGGTTCAGGGTATCTCTAAATATTAGAGGTGGCCTTCAAATTTAAAAAAGGTCAGTTTTCATGCCTCAAAATCAGTTGTTTCACATCACCCGGTTTGTTTCCTACAATGATAGTGTTCCAAAGGTGTTGGATGCTGTCGGGGCTGACCGGATTTTTTCAGAGCAGGACCATATTCTTCTAAAACCCAATCTTGTTAATGATTCAGCCTTTCCGGTCACAACCTCACCTGACTGCTGCAAAGCTGTCATTAACTATATACAAAATTGTTCAAGTGCCACCATCTCCATTGCCGAAGGTTGCGGGGATGCTTATATGGATACGGATGAAGTTTATGAGAGGCTGGGATATACCAGGCTGGCACAAGATGCTGATGTTGAATTGATTGACTTGAACACAGCGGATCTGACAATGGTAGAAAATTCTGATAACTCCATTTTTCCAGCCATGTTTTTACCAAAAATTATTTTTAATACCTTTATTATTTCATTGCCGGTATTAAAGGCGCACTCTCTGGCGGGTATTACCTGTACGCTGAAGAATATGATGGGGGCAGCGCCGCCAAAACACTATTCTGGAGACGGTTTCTGGAAAAAATCGCTTTTCCATGAGCATATCCAGGAGTCCATTGTTGAACTGAATCGGTTTCGAACCCCGGATTTGACGCTGCTGGATGCCACAATCGGCCTGGCAGACTACCATCTTGGCGGCCCCACATGCCGGCCGCCAGTTGGGAAAATGGTCGTATCAGATAATCCGCAGAAAATCGATCAATGTGCAGCCACGCTTTTGGGGTTTGATCCTGACACCATTTTACATATCAATAAACTATAGCAAAACAGCATCACGATGAAGCGTTTTTTACATTCCGCTGATGGACACCGGCTGTTTGACAACGGTTAAAAGCATTTTAAACCGGGAAGAAGCACTAACGGCATGGGGAACATTAGCCGGCATCACCACCACCTGCCCGGTTGATACGTCTATTTTTTCACCGTCAATGGTGACAATAGCATCACCATCGAGCACCTGAACCATGGCATCTCCGGGTGACGTATGGGCAGATATTTCTTCACCTGCATCAAATGCGAATAACGTAATGTTAACGTGTGGCTTGGCTGAAAGGGTTCGGCTGATAACGGATCCTTCTTTGTATTCTACAAGTTGGGCCAGATCAACCGGCTGGGAAAAAGGGATATTTTTAATAAGCAGATCTTTTTTGTCAGTCATAGTGTCTCCTTAAAGTATGTTTATACGCCAGACAATAATCATGATTTGTTTTAATGGCAATCAAAACAAAGTTCATTGCCAATTTTATTCTCAAGTCACCTGCTTATTCTTGCAGACATGAAAAATAAAGATTGAAAAAAAACAGGTGAATTCGGTATAACACTTTATTGCTGATTCAGTTAAGGATCGGCTTCAAAATTACTTAGGGGCAAAGCTGCGCATTGCCTTACTTAAACTTTTGATTTTAAAATACCCTGTCTTTTAAGGGGTTTTGGAAACAATTTAGATCAAGTTATTTTGTAACGAAGTCCTAAGCAACATTTAAATTAGGAAAAACAAATGGAATTACAAACAGGCGCCCGGCAATGCAAACAGGCATCTATTTCACTTGCGGCACTGCCCACGCAAATAAAGGATGCCGCATTATTAAAAATTAAGAGATCGCTTACTGAGAATCGTGAGCGCATTGTCAAAGAAAACACAGTGATCCTCCCCAGAGATTGTACACCTGAGGTTAAGCCTCTATAATGCAAAATTAT
>CAZLTD010000066.1:0-29738 GCA_964562385.1 uncultured Desulfobacula sp. | reverse complement strand
TGATCCAGGGAGACAATGCCCTGGGCGAAAAAATAATGAAAAAAATTGACAAAATCGCTTCAGAACGACGAACGATAGCTGAAGGATCACAATAAATGAGACAGGAGGATCAAATTTGTACGGATTAGAAGCCATAAGTGCTAATAATGGATGGGCAATGGCCATTACAGGACCGCTGATAGTAATGTCGGGATTAATCATCCTGTCCATTATCATATCTCAACTGCATAAACTGGTTGCCATCTTTGACAAAAAAGCTGAACCGACCTCAGAACCCCCAATTGAGAGCAAGGCCAAGAGCAAGGTCAAAAACAATGATGAGGTATCTGTTCCCAAGATATTACCCAATGACATTCTGGAAACAGCCGAAATCTATCAAAAGCTTATTGACACACTTGAACAACCTTTTGAGTTGATCGATCTTTACCAGGTTGCAGAAAAAAACAATTTTCCGCACCCTATTTTGACGGCTAACCGTCTCAGGGATGCCGGAATACTGATACAAGAAGATGAGGGGTTGTTTACTTGGGAAAGATAAGGGTCGGCTCAAAAATTAAGTCACATTCCGTGACCCTGTTTTGAACGCCCCCAAACGCTTTCACCCAAACGCTTTCAACTGGACCACAATGGCTCACAAACGATAGCCGAAACAACAACAGACATTAAAACTATGAACGCCAGTTCAATAGGACCGGGCGTTGTGAATAGCTTTCATGTGAAAAAGACACAAAAAAATTAGGAAAAGAAGAATGGAACTGCTTCTACAGTTTTTATCAAACACCGGATTTGCACTTGCACATTATGGAAATTTTATAATGCTGGCCATCGGCTCTTTATTTGTTTACCTGGCCATTGCCAAACAATATGAACCTCTCCTGCTGCTGCCCATTGGTTTTGGTGTCCTGGTCGGTAATATCCCATTTTTTAAAGGCTTTGGGCTGGGAATTTATGAGGCAAACAGTGTACTGCATTATCTGTACTTCGGGGTGACCACCGGCGTCTATCCATCCATCGTTTTTCTGGGGCTCGGGGCTATGACAGATTTTTCCTCCTTGCTGGCAAGACCCAAACTCATGCTTTTAGGTGCGGCCGCTCAGACCGGCATCTGGGCAACGCTATTGAGTGCGATGGCGTTGGGTTTTATGCCGAAAGAGGCAGCCTCTATCGCTATTATTGGCGGCGCTGACGGACCGACATCAATTTTTTTAACCGCCAAACTGGCACCTCACCTGATCGGCCCAATTGCCATAGCAGCCTACTCATATATGGCATTGATTCCCATTATTCAGCCACCAATCATGCGGCTTTTGACCACCCGCCAGGAACGGATTATCCACATGCCCGAACCTCGTCCGGTATCCAAAAAAGAGCTAATGGTCTTTCCAGTAGTTGGCCTGTTCCTCTGTTGTTTTCTGGCGCCGGCGTCCATCCCGCTTTTAGGCCCCTTTTTCTTCGGTAATATCATGAAAGAGTCCGGTGTGGTTGATCGTCTGGCCAACACTGCCCGTACAGCGGTTATTGATACGGCAACAATTTTCCTGGGCCTGACGGTTGGCGCATCAACCCAGGCTGATGTCTTTTTAACCAAGGAATCTGTCGGTATTTTTCTGCTGGGTGCCGTTGCATTCAGTATTGCCACAGCATCGGGCATTATTTTTGCTAAAATCATGAATCTTTTTATGAAAGAAAAAATCAATCCGCTGCTCGGGGCAGCCGGCGTTTCAGCGGTTCCCGGTTCAGCACGTGAAGTTCACCTGGTGGGCCTGAAAGAAGACCCGACCAATTTCCTTTTGATGCATGCCATGGCCTGTAACTCGTCAGGTGTTATCGGATCTGCTATTTGTGCCGGTATACTCTGGAGCTTTATGATGTAGATTTCATACGAAAAACGTGACGTAAAAGGGGGAAAAGAACGGTTGTTAACCATTTCTTTTCCCCCTTTTTTTATTGCGGGTGGTTAGTGTTTGTCACGTTTTTCTACCCTTTGGGAAAGCCATGGCGGCATCATCTTCGGTTTTTTCCTGATTTTATGGAATAACATACATCTCAGGTTCCTATGCTGTTGTAGGGACACCCCTTGTGGGTGTCCGCGTCTCGCCTTACACGGTGGTTTGTTAGGTGTAGGGAAAATCGAATTCGAAAATCCCATGGGTAGATGACCTGGGTTATATAACCCCGGATGGGCACAAGACCCATCCCTACAACAATAGATCACAACACCCGGGTTGTTCCGAAGATCGTTCAACCATCTTTCAGTGAAATCAAAATTTCGGTCAGATAATTATTGGGCTTGCCGATGATTCGACGGCCGAAGTGTTTCCCGATTTTTTTAAACCCATGGCCTACCTGCGGGTATTTCCCTTTTATCCGATATCCGGCAATAAGGATGCTTTCAACGGTTTTTTCTTCGATTTCAAACTCTATATTCGGCATGGTATTTTTTTCCATTTGAATGATTTGATCAATGGTGTTTGAAATTTGTGTGTATTCTTTTATCTGAGCGTTCAGGTCTGCCTGGCGATGGATAAGGTATTCCATGATGTCCGATTCATCTTGACGTCCGTCCATGATGGTTTTGATCTTTTCCAGGGGGGAACCCCAGTTGCTTGAGGCTGCGATCACGTTTGCGGTGTCGATATTGAGGTCATCATAATACCGGTAGCCGGTAAATTCATCTACCATGGCCGGGACCAGGATTTTTTTCTCATGATAAATTCTTAAAGATTTTATGGTTAACCGGGTGATCCTGGAAAATTCTCCGATTGAATACACAAAACTTCTTTCATTAAGACTATTTTATTCTCTTATCTACCTGGATTATATCACAGGCTGACGGATGATGGTTTTCAGGTTTTCAGGGTCGGTTCGCCTGAAATCGTTTAAATAGATTTCATGGTGAAACCCGGATTTCTTCTTTTTATTGTCCTCTATGAATTGATGCAGCCTGTCAATGGTCGGTTTTTCTTCGCTGAAGGGTCCCACATGCAGCACCTGGGCACAGGTGCCTTCTTCATAGGGCTCAAATCTAAGCCGGTCAATGAATGTGAGCACCTTTTTATTTTTAACTTCGGCAACTGCCTGGTCGAACAGATCCGGGGTGATCATATCAGGCTGTAGTATCATCAGAGTCCATTTCCACTGCTCTTTTTTATCGGTACTGAATTTTGTCATATCATCCGCCCACCAGAGCCCTTCAAGCGGCATGACCCGGTAGTCAACCAGGCCCAGTTTCTTTTTTACTGTAAATTTTAAATTGTATGATACCGAAAATAAAGCTTCAACCGCATGGGAGAAATCTTGTGATGTGTTGGGATCTCCCTGGCCGTCAATTTTGATATAATTAAATACAGGAACCGTGATCATGGTGGGTGATTTTTTTAGACTATAGAGATTTTTGTGCTCTTTTCTAAGATCCAGTTTTTTCATGCTGCCCTCCTTGGTAGATGTTAATCATTCAAAGACAGGTTAAAGTCTGCCCCCGGGGGAGAGTCAATAGTGTTGCAAAGCCATGGGCCGGGATAAAAACAATAGTACAGGAGTCATCCATTTTGCAGCCGGCATATTTTTTCAACACAGTTATGAATAATTGCTGCAAGTTTTACAGGGTCAAGCCCTTCATAGGCATCATAGGGGATGGTATTGTCATCTCCCAGAAGTTCAAGCAGCTGGTTTTCAAAATGAAACGCCGCCTCGGTGAGGTCTGCATTTGTGATGTTCTCATTTTTTCGTATGTCAGGATCAGCCAGGTCCATTTGGGCAACACGTTCAGGGGAACACTGATAAAGCTTGGGGTCATCATTAAGCGTAACAGGTGATGTCGTCTCAGGGCCGCTACCGGCGGGTCCGGAATGTTTTTTGAATTGGCGTACCAGCTCAAGGGCGTCGCTGATTCCTTTTTGATAGGCCGTTAACGGGTCCGTATCCAAAACAGACGACCTGTTGTCTTTGGTGATCATTGCTTTCAGCTGCTGTTCCAGCTGTTCGAAGGGGGTGATTGAAGTCACGGGGTTTTTTTCCATGTAATTATTAAAGGGTTATTATTTTATCTGCTTATAATCGACCTGTCGTATTGTCAACCGATTTGACAATTCAGCAAAACCGATCCATTCTTAAACTACTTCGTCCGGAAAGAGCCTGGTGTGGATAAAAAAGGGCAATAATGTCCAAGACGGGAAGTGGTGGGGTAATTACAGTATCTATTTTATTAAGATGATATGGAAAAGATAAGATTATAATGAATGACATCATTAAAAATCATGTCAGGTTCACAAAATATCCTGAAATAGGAGATCTTGAGCTTTTACATGCAGCATATCAAAACCATGTGTTCTCACCCCATTTTCATGAAGGGCATGTTATCGGGGTTATTGAAAAAGGGGCTCTGGGATTTGACTACCGGGGCCGGAAGGTGACGGCTACTGTCGGAGAAATCAATATAGCGGATCCGGGGGAGGTTCATAACGGTTTTGCCCTGTCGGACCGGGGGTGGCAGTACCGGATGTTTTACCTGAGGTCCGGGCAGCTGGACCGGATTTGTAATGAACTGGGTGATAAAAGCATGCCGATGCCCTTTTTTAAAAAGGGGGTGATTTTAGACAAGTCGTTTGCAGCACAGATTAATCAACTGCACAAAGACTTTGAGAATCCTCAGATAAGCCTTCTGGAAAAAGAATCGCGATTTATACTGCTTTTTTCAAAATTTATTCTCAAGCATGCAAAGACAGGCGTAAATCCGAAAAGGCCGGGAGCCGAGCCACGGATTGTCAGCAGGGTCAAAGCGTATATCCGGGCCCATTATAGTGCCCGGATTTCATTGCGGGATCTGGGCCGGGTATCCGGCGTCAGCAAATATTACCTGCTACGGGTGTTTGCAAAGGCCACCGGTTTGACCCCGCATGCCTATCTGAATCATACCCGGGCATCCAGGGCCCGTCAGATGTTGGAAAAAAGATGGCCTATTATTGAATCCGCCCTTGAAGCCGGGTTTTACGACCAGAGTCACCTGAACCGGATTTTTAAAAAAATCTACGGGATTACACCGGGTCAGTTTGTCCATGCGCTTTCATGATTACGCCTTGATTTTCCAATTAACAGCATAATGCCATTAACTTAAGAATACAGATGTTTTAGCCATGGAAACCGGAGAACGGAATGTCCAGTCTCCAGTCTCCAGTCTCCAGTGCCGCCAGTTAAGTTTACTTGATCAGTTATTAAATGTAGAAGCAAAATAATAGATGGGTGGCTTAAGCTAATGACATTGATTAACAGCACAGTGATTTTACGATTGTTTGCACGGTCTTGAAATCTCATATGGTTAACTGGTAAAGTGGGTGTGATAAATCAAGAGGTCCTGCATCATGGAACCAGATGCTGGATGCTGAACACTAAAAAGGACGGATATGGAATCGGATACCCCTAGACAAGTGGTGATATCAAAGGAAGATGCCGTGTTCTGGATGGATGAGAACGGTCAGTGGCACAATGAACACGGGAAATTTGAACATCCCCGGATTATAAAACATTTTAATACCTCGATCAAAAAGGATACAAAAGGGTTCTACGTGGCCCAGTCCACGGATCAGGTTGAGGAAAAAGTCTATTTCAAGTACAAAGAGACGGCTATTTTTGTGGTGGACTTAAAACAAAAAGATGGCCTGATTCTTATTCTGAACACAGGGCGGACCGCCCGATTTGATCCAAAACAGCTGATGGTGAAAAACGACAGCCTGTTTGTCAGGACAGAAGGTTGTCTGATAAAGTTCTCCTCCCAGGCCATGGTGAAAATCTCCCGATACCTGAAAGAAGAAGAGGGGAAGCTGATGTTCTCACTTGACGGGAAAAGCTGGCCCATAGACTGACCGGATTTTTGTCTTCTTTTTAATCCACGGCCTTAAAAAAAGGTTTATGTCAATATTGTCCAAGCCGAATTTGTTTTTATTTTGCATACTCACTCTGTTTCAACAATTGAACGGCAGGGAATGATTATCGAAAATCCTGCCTGTAAAAGGAGACAGAATCATGTTCAAACAGATGACAGCATATGCAAATTTAAGCCTTGCCATGATAATTGTTGGCAGCTCGGTTGTCTTCGGTAAAATAATCACACACAGTTTTCCGATATTCCTGGCCTCCGGACTTCGGTTTGCCATTGCATCCGCAATGCTTTTGCCTATCATGATCGTGACTGAAAAAAAATTGTTTCAACTGTCCAGGGAAGATTTTTTCCATCTTCTGTTCATGGCTTTCTGCGGCCAGGTGATCTTTACCTTTTTTGTATTGCTGGGGCTGCGGTACACCAGTGCCATTGAAGCCGGGATTATCACCAGTACCTCTCCAGCCATGATGGCGGTCGTGACCTGGATTTTTTTTAGAGAGAAACCCCGAAAGACTCAAGTGGTTGCAATCGCCATGGTGGTGGCCGGGGTCATCATTGTCAACGGGATCTTTAACCTTGACAGGGCATCAGCAGCTTCAAGTCATCTTTTTGGAAATCTGCTCATGGTGGGGGCCGTGGTGGGGGAGGCGTTCTTTTTGCTGATGCGCAAACGTATTTCAGACAAGATTTCAGATCTGGCCCTGACCGGGTATCTTTGTTTTATGGGGTTTTTCATGTTCCTGCCCCTGTCCATCTGGCAGGGACTTGGTTTTGATTTTTCTACGGTGTCCAGAACTGCCTGGTTTGCCATGATATATTTTGGCGCGGTATTTACCGTCCTGGCATATCTGTTCTGGTTTAAGGGGGTCTCCCGCGTATCCGGAAGTGTCGCCGGTATCTTCACAGGTCTCATGCCCGTCAGTGCCGTGGCCCTGTCCTGCCTTTTTCTAAAAGAAACATTTACCATGTACCACGCTGTTGGCGGTGGGCTCATCCTGGTGGCCATTTTGCTGATGGCCCTGCCTCAAAAAGACTGATTAAGATTATTTCATTACAGGTTGCTTAAAGGTAACCCCCGGCCTATGCCAATGTGAGTCTTGCCAGGTATCGATGGGAGGGGTCTGTCATGATCTTTTCACAGGAAAACCCGTGGAACCGGGCAAGCTGTTCCAGGGTTTCAAAATCGACATAGAGCCAGTCAAAGGGGTCGCAGGTTATGGATCTGTAGGCCATTAAAAATTGCGTTTCTCCATAGTAGCGGTCATTGTCAAGCGTGATCTTATTGATGTCATAAAGAGATGCTATATCAGTAGAATCCACAAGAACCTGGCCTGTGTCCGACAGGATATCCGGGATAAACTGGAAAAAAAGATGCAGCCCCTCGATGCTGCCGCAGATGCCGATGCCGTTCATCAGCATTAAGACGGTGTCATAAGATTTGTTTTCGAGGCAAAACAGATTGTCATGAACAGGTGAGGCAATCTTCCTTTTTTTCATTACCGTAATGCATCCGGGTGAAATATCCAGCGCATCCACCGGCAGATTTCGTTTTTGCAGGTACAGGCTGTGGCAGCCGCTGCCGGCCCCCACATCAAGCGTGCGGCCCTGGCAAAGTGACAGGGCTTTTTTCTCAAGCTGGCTCATCCTGGAAAACGGACGGAACATGACTTCACCGGTCATTTCCCACATGTCAAGATTGGGCGATGAGACTTTTACAAACGCATCGGTGTCACCGTCCATGTAATCAATGAGCATGGTTCCTAAGGGGTCTTTGTCGGCAGATGTGATGATTTTTTTCATATAAGTTGATGAGTTGTCAGTGTTCAGTTCTCAGTAATCAGTCAAAGCAATAACTGAATACTGATATCTGATAACTTTTAAAAACTCTCAATAATATCCCTGTTCAACGCCTTTAAAATAGCCCTGCACCAGGCCACGACATTCTTAAAATCTTCCAGTGAGGCAATGCAGTGGTGCGAGTGAATATATCTTACCGGGACGCCCAGGGTGATGGTGGGGATTCCCCGGTCATGCAGGGTGATGACAGCCCCGTTATTTCCGCCGCCGGACCGGACAGCTTCCTGGAACGGGATGTTGTTTTCCCGGGCAACCTTGATGGCGAACTGGACAAATCTCGGGTTGCACAGGACCGATCGGTCCATATGGCGTATCTGGGGCCCTTTTTTGATGCCGGCCTGGATAAAGTCACTGCCATTGAATGTGTCATCGGCCGGTGTTCCTTCCAGGGCGATGGCAATATCCGGGGCAACCTTTGCCACGGCGACCTTGACACCGCGCAGCCCAAGCTCTTCCTGGGTGGACATTACGCCGTGGACATCCACGTCAAGATCCTTTAGGACAAGGTTTTTCATGACCTGCAGCAGGGCGGCACACCCCAGGCGGTCATCAAAAGCCTTGCCGATCATAAGGTCATTTTCCTCGTCAAAAGTGAAGGTTACCTCGGGTACCACCGGGGCGCCGATCCGGATCTTAAAATTGTCCAGAACCTCTTTTTTAGATGTGGCGCCGATGTCAATGACCATAGCGGCAAGAGTGGCGGGTTTTTTTGCTTCCTCGGGGGTTAAAAAATGGGTGGGTTTGGATGCCACCACCCCACGGATCCACTTTCCATCCATGTTTTTAATGTTAACGGCGTGGGCCCCCACAGTCCCGGGGTTCCACCCGCCAAGATTCAAGAATTTCAGGGTCCCGTTGGAGTTAATGGACTGGATCATAAAGCCGACTTCATCCGAGTGAGCATCCAACATGACTCTGGGGGCCTTAGAGGCCTTGCCGCTTTTGTGCATAAAAAGGTTGCGCATCCTGTCCTCTTCAAGCTCAAGGTCCTCTTTGATATAGGTTCTGGCAACGTTTAAAACAGCATCTTCAAATCCCGATACACCCGGGGCACTTGATAAATTTTGGATCAGTTCAATTGGTTTCACATCAATTCTCCAGTCTATGTAATAATCAGTTTTTTGACCCTGTTTTTTCCTGCAGGGTTTTATAGGCATTGTTCAATTCGACAAACCGGTCATTTGAACCGCCGGTATCCGGGTGAACCTGTCGGGCAAGTTTTCTATAAATCCTGGTCAATTGTTTTTTTGTCATGGTCTTCAACTCTTTTCTGGAAATATTAAAGGCCTTGCAGGCCACGCGGATTGGGATGGATTTCTCCTTCACCGGCTGATAAAATCGGTGGCGATTCATAAAGGCGTTGGCCATCTGGTCAAGTAGTCTTGTGTCGGCGTACTGGTGATCAAAAAACATGATGGCGTACCGGATCATATAGTCATCCAGATGCGTATTGGTTTTAAAAAGCTTTTGATTTATCCGGCACAGCTCCTTGATAAAGTATTCATCCACCTTTTTCTGGTCCAGGGCATGGGGCATCTCTTTGGCCATAAAACTGCGGAAATAACTTTGCAGGTCAAACACCGTATAGACATAGGATTTTAATTCCCGGGGCTTTAAGGCGATTTCCTGTCGGATGAAGTTTTGCTCTATTTCATCCCGGCATTGGTCCGGCAGATGTAAAAACAGAGACGGGGGCATGTTCTCGATGGGGCCCTGGTCCATGGCGGCAAATTTTAAATAGTGGACCCGTCGTTTGTCAAAGGGAATTACACTGGATGTGATTTGCTCTTTCTGGGCAGTGGTGAGTGTGCTGCCCGAATTTTGGGATCGTCCTTTAAAGGTTTCCACGGCGCGTCGGACATCCGGCCGGATCCACGGCCAGAAAAGATCCTCAAGATGGTCATCATCAAAGTTAGCCCCAACCTTGTTTAACCGGTCCTCCAGCTCTTCATCAACATAGAAGGCGTTGCCGCCGGGATATTTTATAAAACTGCCGGGATTGTTCCCCAGGTCCGCCAGATCCCGATGTGTCAGGCGATCCCCGGTTTTGCACGATTCCCTTAAAAAGAACCGGGTTTCACGTTTTTTGCTTGTGACGGCAATATACACTATTTTAACTGCTTTTTTATTTTGTCTTTGACATTATCCGGCAATGGTTTTTCCGGCATTAAAGGCTTTGGGTCTTCGTTGAACCTGCCAAGGGCTTTCTGGATGAGGTCAAGCTGCTTTTTATACCTGCGGCACAGATAGCAGATCATCAGGTGCATTTTTATCCCGAGCCTGATTCGCAGGGGCAGTTTTGTGTCCATTGATTGTGAGATAAGTTCTGTGATGTCTTTGCATCTAAACAGCCAGTGGTTCATCATTTTTTATTTCTTTCCTCAAGCCATTTGGCTTCTATGCATTTTCTCATCAGGGCGCGGGCTCTGTGGAGAATTACCCACGCATTAGTCGGCGTGACATTCAATACCTTACAAATAGTTTTAGTGGTTTCTCCGTCAAGCTCTTTCATGGATAATGCACGCCCCGGCCTTTCGGGCAGATCCTTGAAACATTGGGTGACAACGGCCAGAAAATCCTTCTGACTTAATAGCAGTTCCGGGTTTGCTGCCCAGTCCGCCGGGCCTGTTTTCCACATGCCCTTGTCATCAAATGCATCTTCATGGGCCCTGAAATCTAATACCTTGTCCTCAATGGTGGTTTCCCGGTATTTTTTCCGGATGGCATCAATAATCTTGTGTTTCATGATACCGGTGAGCCAGGTTTTTTCAGATGCGGTCCCCTTAAAATTGTCCTTTGCCTTGAGCGCGGCCAGAAGTGTTTCCTGGACAAGATCCTGGGAAAGCGTTTCGTCCTGAAGCCTGTAAAAGGCAAAGGTGTAAAGGTAATCGCCGTACTTATCCACCCATGTGGATGGTGAACTCAATGTTTGTGTCACAGCGGCAATTTCCTCCTCTTTCTATTTTTTATAGGTCCGGGTTTCAAGTTTGATAAGGTTGTACTGGCGTGTGCCAAGCGACAGGTCCTGGGCGTAATCAAGCTGGTGTTCCCAGTCAACCGAAGGGTACAAACCTTTAAACTTGTCCTCGCCGGGTTTGTGGTTGCAGGTCAGAACCGTTCCGGGCAGTGCTGCCTGGGCATTGACAAGGTCGGCACTGGCCTGGTCAATGGCCACCGGGTCCGTTGATGCCAGAATCCCTACATTGTTTACAATGGGGGCTTCACTATAGGCAAGGCAGTCACATTTGGGGGCAATATCGGTGATAAAGTTAATAAACAGAGCCTTGTCCTTTTTATTTTCAAGGACACCTTTGGTATATTCCATCATTTTTTCAAGAAATACCGGAACAGTCTGATTCCAGTTTATATTCACCGATTCGGTGGGGCACCGGACAACGCATTCAGCGCATCCGATACATTTGGATGCATCAATATAGGCCTTTTTTTCTTTAAGATAAATAGCCGTTGCCGGGCAGTGCTTTTCACACTCACGGCATCCGATACAGGTTTTCCGCTTTATTTTAGGGCTGACATTGGAGTGCTGGTCAAGTTTGCCTCTCCGGGATGCGCATCCCATACCCAGATTTTTCAAGGTGCCGCCGAAACCCGACAGTTCATGCCCCTTGAAATGGGCAACAGACACCAGTGCATCTGCCTGGACAATCTCAGAACCGATATATGCCTTTTTACAATTTTTTCCGTTAACTTCCACAGTGGTTTCATTTTTCCCCCGTAATCCGTCGGCAATAATAATCGGGGTGGCAGCCATGCTGGAGTATGAAAAACCGTTTTCAATGGCTGTATGGATATGTGAGACTGAATCGGAGCGGGTCCCCACATACAGCGTGTTGGCATCCGTAAGAAAGGGGGCGGCCTGTTGTTCCTTGATGTCCTGAATAATCTGCCTGATGAAAACCGGACGGATAAAGGCAGTATTTCCCTGTTCCCCGAAGTGAATTTTCACAGCAGTCAGATCATTTTCCTTGATACTGGACGCTAATCCGGCATCTTTTACAAGCCGCGATAATTTTTGGGGCAAATTTTCACGTGAGGTGGTTTCCAAATCAATGAAATATACATCAGCAGTCATACAATTCTCCTGGCAGGTTGAGTTCGATTCTACACCCTCTAAAATAGGGCAAAATCATTCCAATTACAATACAGAAAAAATCATGGCGGGTGGTCCTTTTGCAATTTGCTCTATTTTACTGCCTCTCCAGGCCGTTGGGTTCATGGGAGGGCAGGATCAGGGTCCTGTGATTTATAATTTTCCGCCTTTTCACCGATCTTTTGGGGTTACGGCTTTGTTTTAATCAGGGGAACGCCTCGGGATGTAAAGGATATTCCCTGCTGTGACTTTGTACCGATCATTATGGATTCAATGATGGGCGGGTTACACAGGATATCAGCTTCCCATTCAACGATGAAATTAGCGCCGGAACCGCCTTTTTCTTCATTCTGGATAATCAAAAAGCGGGTTGAGCCAAGCGGGGGAAGCGTGACAGGGGTGGAAATAAGATCTCTGAGAAATTTTCCCTGACTTTCATAAAATTTGGCATGGGTCACCTGAACTGTGGCGTCCGGGTCAATGTTTCTGATACTCAGGGTAATGGTCAATGGATAGGGCCGTCCTTTGTTGCCCGTGTAGATATGAGAATAGCCCGGAACATAGACAGCCTGGCCCTTTGTTAATCCGGATTTGTTCTTTGCATGACCGACAGAAAGTGTGATGCAAAAGAAAATCAGGATCATAAGTGTGGATTTTAGTTTCATATTTTTATCTCCGGTTAGATTGTTTTATTGATTATATTTATTCAGAGGTAATACTAATGTTTACAGCTTAACAAGTTTTATAAAATTCTCAATAAGAAATCCTATGGCGGTAATTATTAATTTGTCATAAGATTAAAGGATAGGGCGACTTCTTTATAATCTAAGGGGATTTCATGGGAATTGCCGGTGATATCATTATTATCGTTTTAGCAGCATTTATCGGTGGTGTGATCGCACAGCGGCTGAAACAGCCGTTGATACTGGGATACATCGTGGCCGGTGTGATGGTGGGCCCCTATACCGGCGGGATTACCGTGTCCAGTGTTCACGAGATTGAAATGCTGGCGGAGATCGGCGTGGCACTGCTGCTTTTTGCCTTGGGACTTTAATTTTCATTCAAGGAACTCAAACCGGTGAGAAATATCGCCCTGATCGGAGCGCCGGTGCAGATGATGCTGACAAGGATCTCGGGCAGGTTGTAAACATTTGAAAGGCATCTGACTTATACTGCCGAAATAGTAAACCAAGTGTTTAAAATGTGTATTATTCTTTTTATCCGGTACCTTTTTAAAACACTGTTTATTAATAAATACTAAATTAATTTAAATTATACTGTACAAGCTTTCATTAATCCCTTACATTAATAATCTCTAACAACCCAATCCCAATATAACAATGAGAACATCGTGTTTTCATGGTTGTTAGGACCCTTTAATAGCAGGCCCGCTTTGTTGTATCCACGGGCACCTCCACTGTTATTAATTTGAAGGGCCCGATGCATCACCGGGCCCTTTCTTTTTTTCAAGGCCAAGGAATTGTTTTATATATTGGTACGTTAATATCGGCATTCTTTAGCCGACACAATATGTTGGGTTGGGAATATTTATCAAAAGCCATCAATAATAGAATTAGGTGTCGCTTTTTTTACTATCTAAAATTCAATCATCTTTACTTAAATTTATCATAAAAGTGGTTTGCAGCAAATGACATAAATATCTTCTGATATGAACATGAGACTGGCATGCCAAAAAGTAACTCATTGCAATATCAGTTGCGTTATTTGCTGGCTCACCATAGGCGGGCGTATAGACTGAATCGGAAATTCTTTTTGGCAACTGCTATAACTTGATGTCTACAATATTGGGGGAGGATCAAAATAGTTCCAAACTGAAGCGGGAGGTACAACCGCTATCCAATGGTTAAAGAATATGAAATATAGTTTGCCCGTTATTGTCATTGATCCAATATTCAGGTTTAAAAAAGTTCATTATCCAAGATTAAAGACGACAGAGAGATCATTCCAATAATTTCTCCTTTATCTTCAACCGGAGCTCTTCGGATGCCGGCACGATAAATTAAACGGGCTGCATAGCGGATATCCATGTCCGCCGGAACAGTGATAATCGGTTTTGTCATGATTTCATAGACATTCACATCATCAGGGGAGCGGCCCGGTATGATCACTCCTTTAACAAAATCTTGAACAACCAGTATACCCCAGGCATCATTCTCATGTCTTTTTTCAACAAGAAGAGAGAAGACTCTTTCAGAGCGCATGACAGCAGCCGCTTCCCTGGCTGTAGCCATACCATCAATGGTTAAATGATGCTTGTGCATCACGTCTCTTGCACGAACTATTTTTTTATTATCTGTTTCCATGGGTATCTCCTGTTAAAAATAATTTTTCCGAACCTCTTTTTTAAATTTTTCCATCTGACTATCCAGGCCCACAACATGCTCAACCGGAAGCACAAAAGCAATTCCTGTACCAGGTTTATGAAATTCTCCGGCCTGTTTTATGGTGTCCAGAATTTTGATGACAATATGCTCTTCAATGAGGAACATAATAATGTCGGTCTGTGCCTCCAGCGTAAGGCCAAAAAAAGTTTTTGCCTCATGAATACCGGTTCCCCTGGCAGGTATGATCGTTGCCCCGGTGGCTCCTGCCCCTTTTGCCGCATCAACAACCTTGTCTGTTATATCCGGTTTTACCGAGGCTAATATGAGTTTAAAGCGCATTTTTCTTCTCCGTGTGTTTTGTTTTGCGTTGAGTTGACCAGTGCATGAATTGAGCATACCCCATAACTGTTATAATGGGAAACAGACTGGCAAAGGCGATAAGACCAAATCCGTCAAGAGCTGGATTTCGTCCGGGTACAGCAGCGGACAATCCAAGACCAAGCGATGCGACTAACGGTACTGTAACCGTAGACGTAGTTACCCCACCCGAATCATACGCCAGGGCAATAATATTTTTTGGGGCAAATATGGTTTGTACAATAACAATCATATAGCCCACAAGAATATATAGGTATAAAGGCGTCCCCGTGACAATACGAAACGTTCCAAGACTGATTCCAACAGCAACGCCTATGGCAACGGTAATTCTTAACCCCCATTGCTTGATTGTTCCGGCTGAGACCTCATTGGCCTTAAATGCTACAGCAATAAGAGAGGGTTCGGCTATAGTGGTGGAAAAACCAATCATGGCTGCGAAGAGATAGACCCAGCCATATTCCTTCCAGTCGGCACGGGTAACCATTTCTTCCGGGCCATAAATAAAGACCGGATCAGACAGCTGTGTAGCCATAATATTTCCCAAATGAAAAAGTGCTTTTTCAAGTCCTACCAGAAACAGGGCAAGCCCAATGACAACATAGACGCCACCCACAATAAGACGACGCAGATGAGGAATTGGCTGCCGCAAAACCAGGAGCTGAAAACTGACAATAAGAATAATAATCGGTAATACATCCCTACAGGTAGCTATCAATATTTTACCGAATTCATGTAGAAATTCCACTAAACTTTTCCCTTTTTCATCAAAAGATTATAAGCCCATACCCCATGACAAAAATCATAGGAAGAAGAGAGGCAAAAGCGATGAGTCCAAATCCATCCACAAGGGGGCTTCGCCCTCTGATGGATGAGGCAAGTCCCACACCAAGAGCTGCAACCAGGGGAACCGTGATGGTGGATGTGGTAACGCCACCGGCATCATAAGCAATTCCAATGATTTCTTTGGGAGCAATCACGGTCATCAACATAACAATAACATAACCTGTGATGATCAGATAATGAATCGGCCATCCCCGTAGAATGCGCAAGACCCCTATAAGGATTGCAAGTCCCACGGAAAAGGCAACAGACATACGAAGTCCAAAGGCATATTTCTCTAAAGATTCCGGATCTGGGTCAATAAGGCCTCCTTTGCCTGCAATTTCTGCGGCTTCCCATGCCACGGCAATGAGAGCAGGTTCCGCCACCGTGGTTGAGAATCCCAGGGCAAAGGCAAAACATAGCAGCCAGAACAGACTGCCCTTCTTGGCCAGGGCATGGGCCATCGACTCACCAATGGGAAATAGACCCATTTCAAGTCCTTGAACAAACAGGGTAAGACCTGTAACCACTAGTAGAGCACCAAAAAGAACATTTCCCATTTGTGGTAATGGCTGCTTTAAAACAATGGTCTGAAAAAAAGTGATTACCAGAATAATGGGTAAGAGATCAGTAAAAGAACGCTTAATTTTTATCAGAATTGATTTTATAATCATATTAATTCCTATTGTGATCTCCCCCCACCAAAAAAAAATGGAGGTCAGTTAATTTACTTCTTTCAGGCTATACCATTCCTGCTACAAATATTAAATTTAAAATACAAGAAAAAGGTTTTGATGTAAATTTTTCGATATGATGTTGATTTACTCTCGAGTATATAGGGTATAAGTGCACAGATTTTCTGAATTGGATCAAAATACCATATGTTGTGGCTTTAATAATTTAATCGAAAGCGACAGATAATAGAGAAGATGAACACTCCCATTATTCATTTCTTTTTTTGTTTCATTTTTATATACCACTCTTTATCACCGTATAACTCATCTGAACATTCAGGACAGATGCTATGACTAAGAGATGCATCAGAATTTTTCTCAATATACAGTTCCAATTGATTCCAATATCCTTTATCATCCCGGATTTTTTTACAAGATGCACATATGGGTATCAGACCACTTAAGTTCTTGACTTCAGCCAGGGCTTTTTGAAGCTCTTCAATTAATCGTTCTCTTTCCTTTTCCGCTTGTTTTAGTTTGGTCAGGTCCCGATGAATCACAATGCTGGATGAAAATACCCCTTTCTGATCCTTTAATATAGCTGTCCTTAGCTGAATATCCAAAGGCTGCCCTTGTTTCGTCGTACGTTTAGTTTCAAAAAAAATTTTCTCACCACTTAACGTTTTCTGCCAAGCTTTTTGGGTTCTTTCAATCTCAGATTCAGGTACGAAATCAATTGTTCCGCCAAGTAATTCAGTTTTAGTCCATCCATATGTTTCTTCAAAAGCCTCATTAATGTATGTGATTCTGCGTTGTGGGTCATAAGCAATTACGGGATCTGGGATGGCTTTGAGCAGGAGGCGATAATGTCTTTCTGCATTTATCCGTTTGGTGATATCCTGAAAAGTTTCTATTACGCCGATAATATTACCAATATTATCTTTCAATGGTGTCGCTGTGAAATACAGCCATTTCCCGGTACTTCCTAATAGTGGGAAAAATGCTTGAGCCTCCAAACCATCATCCACCAATTCAGTTTTCGAAAATTTGTCATAGTAATCAGCAACCTTTTCCTTTCGTGCATAGTCGACCACAAGGTCAGCCAGCACAGGTCGCTTTTCATTATAAAAAGCTTTCCATGCATTACGGGTCCCTATAATATCTGCTGAACGGATATTGGTCAGTTTTTCGCATGCTTTATTCCAGTGAGTGACTACATGAGATTTATCGATAACAAACGCAGGGATAGCCATTGCTTGAATCAGTTGTGCTATGTTTTGGTTGCCCTGCGGTTCTGCATTGGTGATTTGCGTTTTATTCTTTAGTTGTTGTTCGAGTATTTTAATCCGCTTTTCGAGTTCACCATATGAAGGTTTTTTATCCATAGTGAATAACTTTCGAATTTATTTAAATATGAACATTCAGTTAAATCATTAACGCAGTTTAACGATTTTATAATTATAAAATATAACATGATAAATAGATTTATTGCAAAAATATTAAAGACTTTCTTTATTTAGCAACGAAGCAATTATGGTATATAAGCTCGATTTTTCAATCTAAGGCCACATAAAGGATAAAAATGGTGCTTGGATCAGGTCGCCATTTGAACCAAGAGAATCCCCTACCGATGCTGCGAAGGCATCAGCAGGGGATGGTTTTGGGGGAATGTTTTATTATGTCATGGTCTGCAGCAGCCGGAACAATGTTCTTCTGGCAAGAATATCGCCGGAGATAACGCCTAAAACTTTATCCTCATCAACAATGGGCATGGCGGAAATTTCATGATTTTCCAGCATCCGGATGCAGTCAAGGATGGATGCTTCGGGTCCTGCAGTCATGACATCGGCGGTCATCACCTTGGTTAACGGAGAGTCCATGGGCAGTTTGGAGGCCATGGCCTTGGTGATGTCCCAGTTGGTGACGATACCGATAAGTTTTCCTTTTTCCGAGACCACATTGACAATGGAGACATGGGCCTTGACCAAAAGCTGGGCAGCATCGGTGATGCTTTTGTCCACACTGATGGTGGGCGCTTCTTCCATGATATCCCTGGCCGTCCTGGATTTCTCCATGGAAGCGATACGCTGGACACTGATCCGTTCAGCAATTTCACAGGGCAGGCTGTCGGCATCTTCACAAAGGCCGTCAATCAATTCTTCCATGTTCCTGCGAATAACGGTCTCCAGCTTTTCCACGGCTGCTTTGCGCCTTATTTCCGCAAGGCTGGCAAAATCATCACCGTTTTTGGAAAGCCATGTTTCAATGGCATCACAATTGCCAAGGATCTCTTTGGGGATCAACAGATGATCCGGTGTGGGAACAATTCTTTCATGGGCTGCATAAATCACGCCCCCTGAATTAACAAGGTAATCTGTGGCGATTAAGACGCCCTTGTCCCGGTATACATGGCGCTCCATCCTTCTGCGTTCGGCTTTTCGAACGGGATTGGGCGAGTAGGTGTTGGCACCTTCCACAATGATCCGCCATTTGCCCATCCTGTCACAGGTCATGGCAGGCTGCGTGGCAGCATCCACATCCAGGTAGTTGAATACCGGGGAGGCCGGCACCAGGCAGAAGGCGGATTCAGTGAGCAGGTTGTTAGCCTCGTTGGAAAAGACCATTTTGTCTAAATCCGAGTTTTGATCATGCATGATCTTTTCGTGGAAAAATTTCTGGGTTACCGCCCCAAAGGTTTTCCACATATCAAACAACTCTTTAAAGGGAAGTCCCGCGCCGTTCAGCAGGTATCCATGTTCATCGGATATACCTTTGATAATCGGGCTTGTTTCAGGATCGTAGTCATGAAATATCCTTGCCACATGGGCTCCCACAGCACCAAACCCCTGGATCAAAATATCCATGTCAGATGCTTCAGGGATGATCATATCCTTAAATTGCGGCAACTGGCGTAGTTTGGGCAGGTGTTCTAAAAGCGCTTTGGTTGCCACCACCACACCATTGGCCGCCCCGCCCAGTTCATCAATCCGGTTTCCTCCCATGTCAGCGGGTTTGGATACAACATTATTCAGACCGTTTTCAATGGCAAATGTTTTCATGTCCGCATCATTGGTCCCGACATCCGGCCCTGGGATATAGATCTGCTTATATCGTTTTAAAAGCTGCCCAAATCCTTTGATGATTTCATGTCTGTCAGTTTCAGACATGGTATCAGGCCTGACAATGCCCGACTTGCCACCACCAAAAGGCAGATCGGCCGCAGCGTTCTTAAGGGTCATACCCCGGGCCAGGTTATGGATGATATCCGGTGAGATATCCGGCAGCATCCTTGTACCGCCCATGGACGGCTGGCCCATGGCCAGGTTGTCCACCACGAGAAAACCGCCGATTTCCACAGAGCTTTCTTCATTCCACATACATGAAACAAGTCTTGGGCCCAGGCGGTCCACTTTAATGCCCAGACGGGCAAGCCGTTCAATGTCCAGGGGGCCGAATTCAAGGAACCGAAAAGGGCCGTCTTTGATCAACCTGTTTTTCCATACGCTTTTGGGCAGTGCATCCTGCAACAATTTCTGCATTCTTGATGGAATCATTGTTTTTTATATCCTCCAATTATTAGAGATACCCTTGTTCTTTCAGCAATCAGTGTAGGTTTTGTGCAGCCACCACACCGGCGCCTGATTTTATCAACGCCTTTGCCGTCAGGTTGACCGAGTCATGTTTGTCCAGGTAATTTTGTTCCAAAAATTTCATCTGGTCGTTGGCCACAAGATCCGCCTTCACAGCAAAATAATCGAAAATGTCAGAGGGGTGTTCCCGGGTGGCTTCGATTTCCGGCTCTCCGCCTTCGTGTTTTGCCGATATATTGGGGACCTGTTTGACAAGATCGACCAGTTCATCCCGCCGGTTGTATGGCTGGGCAACGATAGATTTGTAGGTTTCCGTGATATGGTGTTCAAATCGAACCTGTTTTTCAAAACCCAGCTGTTTTCGAACAGCATTGGCCTGACGGATGGTTTCATTGTTGACCGCGTTTGACAGGTTGAAACCCTCCAGCGGTGTGCTGCCGTCGGCCCTGGCAAAAAGTCTGGCCGTCATCAAAGTCCACATGATAAAATAGGGGTTGTCATTGCCCACAAATACGGAAATTTTAAACTCTATATCCACTCCCATGCGATGCAAAAGATAGCCTAAAAGGATGGTACCCTGGTTGACATTCAGCACCTGGGTGATCCCGTATTCCGTATAGTAGTGAAGATACTCTTTGGCCCATTTGATGGGATAGTCATTGGGTTGTCCGATCCCGCCGAAAAAGCCGGCAATGGTTTCAGGCCCGCCGGCCAGATGGATATTTCCACCGTCTGTTCCTCTTGTGTCAAGGGATTCCACCCAGGTGGCCCCGATGATCTGCATGGCAAGGACCGTGGCGATAAGATCCCCGTTGTCCTCGGCCTGCTCCGCCATGTTCCTGACGCGGATAATTCGGCCGGGCATGAGCTGCTTGTCGGCTATGGCCTTTCTGGCCTGGCTGATCAGCCATGGAAAATACTGCATGGCGCTGACTTCCAGGGTAACGGCATTGGTAAAGTCGACCTTGCTGTCCCCGGCCACGGACTGGCAGTAATCGTCCATGGAGACAAAGGCTTTTTTGTCCCGCTGTTCAGTGAGCCACTCGATATCGGCCACATACGGAGAATTCATCTCTTTAAGTCGCTGCATCAGGTTTTCAGGTTTTCGGGCCTCTTGGGCTTTTTCATTTATGGCGTCAACCCCGCCGAAACTTTCAACAAGATCGCACAGCTCTTTGACCAGTGCATTGTCCGGTGAAGCCATCAGCTGGTTTACGATGGCAAGGTCTTCGGTTTTGATTTGAAGCATATCTTTTACGTGAGTCATAATGTTTTTCTCCCTGTTGATCTGATTATTATGTGAGGTGTTATTTCATCATTGCCAGGAATTTGTCTTTTTCACCATCCATCATATGGTAGCAGTGACTGTCTTCCGGGAATCGGCCTTCCCGAACATCTGCGCAATACTCTTTCATGGCATTTGTGATCATGGTGGCCACGTCACAATATTTTTTAACAAATTTTGGGGTAAAGGCCTGGAACTGGCCGATCAGGTCACTGACAATTAACAGCTGACCATCGCACTCTTTGCCGGCACCAATGGAGAAGACAGGGATGGTCAAGGTGTCGGAGATGTACTGGGCGACTTCCGGCGGAACCGCCTCGACAAGGAGCATCTGGGCACCGGCATCCTGGACCGCCAGGGCGTCTTCAACCACCATGGCGGCATCTTTGGCTGTCCTGCCCTGGGCCTTGTGTCCGCCCAGTGCGCCGCTGCTTTGCGGGGTCAGTCCGATATGGCCTATCACAACGATACCCGCCTCCACAATGGCCTTGATTCTGGACGCCACGCGGGTGCCGCCTTCAAGTTTAATGGCATCGACATCTGCTTCTTTTAGAAACCGGCCGGCGTTGAATACAGCATCCTGATCACTTGTCTGGTAACTCATAAAGGGCATGTCGCCGACGATGAAAGTGTCAGGCGCTCCCCGGCGCACCGCATCGCAGTGAACAATGCATTGATCCATGGTCACAGGGACTGTGCCCTTGTACCCGTAAACGCACATCCCTAAAGAGTCGCCCACAAGGATCATGTCAAGCCCGGCGCTTTGAGCAAACTGGGCTGTGGGGAAATCGTATGAGGTGAGCCAGGTGACTTTCTCGCCATCCTTTTTCATCTTGTAGAAATCATGAATTGCTTTTTTTTTCGCCATATTATTCTCCTTTATGGATGGTCTCAGCACACAGCTGTTTTAAAGTATTGTTTTAATCCTGACAGCTAACAGTTGAACGCTAAAAGCTTTAAACTGCATCAATGGGCCACCCCTTGTCCGGTTTGACCTCATCATAGACGATGAAGGTTTCGATTTTTCCCATTCCGGGGATGGTTGCCAGACGTTCCTTGATCAAAAGTCCAAGGTCGCTTAAATCAGGGGCCACCACATGGAGCAGGTAGTCAAACCTCCCGGTGATGTGGTAGCAGGCGCGGACATGGGCGATTTTTTTTATCTCATCTTCAAGGACCTCAATGTCCTTTACCCTGTGCCTGTCAAGGGATATGCAGGCAAACCCCTGGGCGTTCAGACCCAGTTTGCCCGGATCCACCACGGCCCGGTATCCTTTCAAAACTCCCTTGTCTTCCAGCTTCTTTACCCGGTCCAGCATGGTGGACGGGGCAAGGCCTGCTGCCTTGGCAAGCTCATTGTTTTTTTTTCGTCCGTCCTGTTGCAGTGCTTTTAAGGTCTGTCTGTCAATGGTGTCCATACTACCTCCAAAATTAAATTCGAAATTTGGCCAAAAATATAAAATCCAATTCGCAATATTTTTAATTATATCGAATATAATTTTAATGTCAAGGTGTTGATGCAAATAAGGTGTTGAAATTACACTAAAATCACCGAATTAAATTCGGTCAGGCTTTTGCGAGTGTTCCGGGATCAGCGTCCAACCGTTAATTTGACTGTTTGCTAAAATTAGGATAGATGCAGTACGAAAATGAGATACTATTAAAAGTAATCAAATTTTCTATAAAAGGAAAGGGTTTTAAATGGTAAAGCTTTCAGGAAATGAGAAACAGGACGCACTAAAGCGGATATATGCCCTGTTTGAAAGCACCATGGCACCATTTGACCATGCCTGCAAAAAAAAATGTGCGGCCTGCTGTACCTGCAACGTCACCATGACCGGTCTTGAGGCGCAGCTTATACTGGATACATTATCTGCCAAAAAGATCGATTCGTTGTCAGACCGGATTGTTGGTCATATCCCCCCCAAAAGATATCAGCCGGAACTGACCACCAATATGTTTGCCAGGTATGTGATTCAGGACAAAGATATCCCGGAAGAGGACAATGACCCCTCCTGGGGAGAATGCCCGCTTTTGATACAGGATGAATGCAGCATCTATGATGTCCGGCCCTTTGGATGCCGGGCGTTGATGTCACAGGTGTCTTGTCTGGAAAACGGATATGCCCAGATGCCGCCCTTGGCCTTGACGATTAACAATATCTTTCAGCAGGCCGTTGAGCATCTGGACCATAAAGGTTTTTTCGGTAATCTTTGTGATGTTCTGTATCACTGCCTGCTTTCTGAAAACACGGTGCAGCAGGGTGCCGGGCAGGGTAATCTGTCGCTGTCAGCAGGGCAGTCATTGTTAAAAAATGAAAAAATAAGTGTACTCATGGTGCCGGGGGAGCATCGACAAAGAGTGGAAAAACTTGTGCAAGAATTGTCCGGATTGATTGGCTGACTAACTATCATTTATTGTCAGATTTTTGTGACGCCCTGTCGATGTCGACAATGGTCATGCCTTTACGGTATTCCCGGGTTTTATATTTGGTGATGTTCATCAGTTTTTGTGCCAGATCCCCGATTCGTGCCACCTGATTTTTGAGCTTACCCATTTTTTCAGACAGGGGATCATCTTGATCCAGATTCATTAAGAACAGATCTGCATAGCCTTCTATAATCATTGCCGGCTGGCTGAGTTCATGACAGACAGCACCGGCCATTTCCAGGACAACCTTCAATTTGTCCTGCTGTTTTATAGAGTTTTCAGCCTGTTTCCGCTCACTGATATCCTGCAGGTTTATGATACTGCCGATGACTGTGTTGTTTTTATCTTTATAGGTGGAACCGCTGATGCTCACCGGGATAATGTTGCCGTTCCTGTTGTACCGGGCACTTTCAATACCGGAAAAAACTTTGCCCTGTTTTACCATTTGAATCATTTCAAGGGTTTCCGGCCAGTTTTTTTCCGGTACAAAGTCGTCCATTTTTTTATTGATACGTTCGGAAAGTGACCACTGAAACACACGGGAAAACGCCGGGTTGAAATAGGTGACACGTCCCTGATTATCATAGACAATGATAGGATCAGCAGCCGCTTCCATGACCGATCGGTATTTCTCCTCGCTTTGGATCAGCATCTCTTTGATATGTCTGCTATCGGATATCTCCTCAAAGATGGCCGCATAACCGCCAATGCTGCCGTCAGGATGGTAAAAGGATGCGGCATTTTCCCGGACACGGATTTGTTTCCCATCTTTTGTATACCGGCTTGTTTCCATTGATTTTATTTTTTCCCCTGCCGGCATGAGATTGGAATTTGCCTGTGCTTGAGCACTCTTATCGGCCGGGGCAAAATTTATATCCTGATCTTTAAATTCTTCCAGTGTCCAGCCAAATGTCCGGGTAAAGGCTGTGTTTACATATAAAACTATACCAATGCTATCGTAAAAAACAACAGGATCCAACAGGGCATCGGACCATAAAAAGGATATAGATTTTGGGTCCGTGATGCGGGCCTGCATTTTTTCGTACTCGTCTTTCCACTCTTTGAGTTCGCTTTCAAGCCGGGCAATTTTTTGATCTTTGTCGTCCATGGGCATTCCCCTTTATACATGCAGCTTATACATGCAGCAAAATACTGCCTGTTTCGAAGAGATACAATTGGGTTGACGCATGTTTGTCTTAATAGCCAGGTTTATCTTCATGCCGCAATGATCATGAAGATATCATCCGGAAAATGTCATTTTTATAGTATTCAATGGGGTGTTTGTGTAATATCAACCCAAGTCAGGCAAATTGTCAAGTCCCGGTTTTTTCTTTAAGGTTATTCTCAGGGTCTCATTGTTTGCTTCCTTGACTTTAAGAGATGAATTGAATAATTAATTTGCATCATTATAAAATTGAAATATTAACAATGACTATAAATTAAAAGGGAACATCATGGGGAAAAATATCGTTGAGAAAATCGATGGTCTGGTAAAAGTTAAGACTGTCCTGATGAGTGTCTCGGATAAATCAGGGCTGGAAGAATTTATTCCGGCACTTGTTGATCAGAATCCTGAGATCCTGATCCTTTCCACAGGCGGCACCTATGGCAAAATCAAAGAAATTTTAGGGGACAGGGCCAACGCATGTCTCAAACAGGTGTCTGATTACACCGGTCAACCCGAGACCCAGGGGGGACTTGTAAAAACGCTGGATTTCAAAATCTACCTGGGGCTTTTGACTGAGACCTATAATGAAGCGCATCAGGATGATCTGAAAAGAACAGATGCCCTTGCCATTGATATGGTCGTGGTCAATCTGTACCCTTTTAGCGAAACCATAGCGCAGCAGGGGGTGACCATAGAGAATGCCCGGGGCAATATCGATATTGGCGGGCCCACCATGATCCGGGCATCTGCCAAGAATTTCATCCGGGTGGCATCGGTGGTGGATCCTGGTTCCTATCCGTCAATCCTTGAAAAATTGAAAGCCAACAATGGTGCCCTGTCGCTGGAAGACCGGTATGATCTTGCCAAAAAAGCATTTGAGCACACCGCCGTCTATGACAGAACTATTGCCGATTTTCTTGGCAGCCAGTCCATCAATGATGTTCAATCGTGTTATCAAACAGGAGAGTAAACCATGTCCAAAGATCTTAAACAGATGTATAAAACCATTATGGATGATCATTTCACCCCGAATCTGGAAGTGGCTTTTGTTGACGGGGATAATAGGCAGACCCTTTTTTATGAAAAAGTGTCATGGGTGATTGATGGCGTAAACAAGGGGTTGCGATATGGAGAGAATCCAGGCCAGGAAGCGGCGCTCTACCGCCTTGTTAACGGGAACCTGGCGCTGGGTGATGCCAAGACCATTACGCCCGGCAAATACCTGGTGTCGGATATCGAGCTGTTGCAGTCCGGTAAACATCCCGGTAAAACAAATCTGACCGATGCCGATAATGCATTGAATATACTCAGGTATTTCACCGATACTCCGTGCGCTGTGATCGTTAAGCACAACAACCCCTGTGGCGCAGCACGGGCCGACAGTCTGGAAGAGGCTTATGCCAAAGCCTATATGGCCGACCGTGTGGCAGCATTCGGCGGCTGTATAGCCTTGAACAAATCCGTGGACAAGGCAACTGCCGAAGCCATTGCCAACCAGTATGCCGAGGTCGTGGTGGCCCCGGAGTTTGACGAAGGCGTAATCGATATCCTGGGGGCCCGTAAGAATTTAAGGGTGATCCGCATCAATGCCATTGAAAAACTGCAAAGCTTTATCGGTGATCGGGTTATTGATTTTAAAACATTGATGGACGGCGGCATGGTGGCACAATGGTCTTTTGTGCCTGAAACACTCTCCACAAAAGATCTGACGGTAGCGTCCACCGAATACAAGGGGGAAACCTTTACGGTTAACCGGGAACCCACGGCCCAGGAATACGAAGACATGCTCTTTGGCTGGCTGGTGGAATCGGGTATCACTTCCAATTCAGTCATCTATGTCAAAGATAATGTCACCGTGGGGATTGGTACCGGGGAACAGGATCGCGTCGGTGTGGCCGAAATTGCGGTTGACAAGGCCTACCGGAAACTGGCGGATCGGTATTGTTTTGAAAGATATGAAACTTCGTTTGCCGATTTGGCCGATGCAGACAAAAAAGCTGAGATCGAAAATGATGTTAAAGAGGTTAAAGGCGGCCTGATCGGATCCGCCATGGTATCTGATGCTTTCTTCCCGTTCCGGGACGGCATTGATGTGGGACTTGCCCAGGGCGTTAAAGCGGTGGTTCAACCGGGCGGTTCCATGAACGATTACCAGTCCATTGAGGCGTGCAACGAAAACGATGCCACCATGGTCTATACAGGGCAAAGAAGTTTTAAGCATTAGATTTTTATACGGTCACCAGGTTTCGCCCAGAGACCGTCTTCTTGATCGTAAAACATTATCACAACGTCCCGGCACCTTTTTTATGGGTGCCGGGACCTCTTTTTTTATACATTGCCGGAACATCAAAATTTGATGTTTACCTGAAGTAAATTTCAAAAAATATTTTCAAAAAAATTATAGAAGAAAAGAATCACCTGAACCGGTTATTGATCTGACGGATTTTGTAAGATCCACGTCCCATATTATCAATGCATGCAAAAACTCTGAGGAGAAACGTGTGTTCTGCTGCCCATGGGGCACAATATAATCTCCAGAGTCGATGTTTACACAAACAAGGACAGCTGGTCCCGCCTAGCATCAGCATGCTGGATAGTAATCCGTACAATATCACCGTGTTTGAATTTCAGACCACTGGCGGGCATTCTGGCTTCCAGCATGAACTCCTTAATCAAAACGATGTAAAAATCCCTGTGCTTGTCCAGCACCAGAGATTCAAATTCCTGGCCTTTCACCGATTCCAGGTACTTGATAATCCAGAAACGTTTCCGGGCCGCCTGAACCCTGCCGGCATTGGCCACGGCAATGGATATGGTTTGCAGAATATAGTCGAGTTCATCTTTAGAGTATGTGTTGTGATATCCGAATACGGATTTTATCTGCCGCTGGGTTAATAGATCATGATATCTTCGGATGGGGGATGTGGCCGTAACATATGCTTTTACGCCCAGACCTGAATGGGCCTGGGGATCTGTGCTGATCACTGCCCGGCTTAAATGCTTGCGCTGCATAAAGTTTAAAATCAAAGAGGTTTCAATGCCTTTGAACAGTCTTTGTTTTGGTGCGGCCTGGGATCTGAAAACAGCGGGTACGTGATGGTGTGCTAAAAATTCAGCCATCAGGGAGTTTGCAAAAATCATCATTTCAGACACAAGCATTCTGGATGGATTTTCTCGGTCCACCTTGGCATATCCGATCTCCCTGTTCTCTTCCAGCCAGACATTGACTTCCGGCAGGGTGATCTGTATAGCGCCGGCCTTGAGTCTTTTTTCCCGCAGCAGGGTGGCGATTTTGTACAGACTTGTGATGGGGTCGTTTTTTCCGTTTAACAGGTTTGCTTCAGCATAGGACATTTGCGTGTGGACCTTGATAATGCTGGGTACAATTTCGTAATCGCGAACCTCGAAAAAACGGTTCATCTGGATCATTGTACTGATGCCGGGTCGAACCTCCCCCTCTTTGAGGCTGCAAAGATCCTCGGACAGGTTGGAAGGGATCATGGGCAGTTTGTCATCCGGCATGTAGATAGAGCTTGCACGCTCCCGGGCAGCCAGATCAATGGGGTCACCGGATTTTATATAGGCGTCTACATCAATAATGTGGATGCCCAGTACATACCCTGAATCGGATTTTTCAAGACTGATGGCATCATCAAAATCAAGGGTGGACTGACCGTCAATAGTGATCAGCGGTACATGGGTTAAGTCCTTTCTTTTGGGGTCATCCAAAAAGCTGTCGGCAGATGTGGTCAGCTTGGACTCCTGATCAAGCACTGTATTGGAAAAGGCAGTGGGAATCTGCATGGATAAAAGATCAATGTTTTCATCCGCATGCCAGACACCGGACTTTACAAACAAGGGGAACAGCTGTTCAACCGAGTTCAAGGGAGATCTTTTAATGATAGCTCTTGCCGTCTGGCTGGTATCGGAGTCTGTGTTGAACAGATAATAGTTTTTTAAAATGCGCAGTGTGGCAGGACTGGTTTCGATTTTGCTGCCGTTTTTGTTGTTAATTAAGCTCAAAATCCAGTCAACGCCTTCTTGAACGAGGCGTGCCCGTCTTTCTTCTTCAATCAGCTGTCGTTTCCTGGCAGCCACCTGGTCTTCCGAATAGGGTGTAAAAACTAATTTGTTAAATTTGAAATAGAGGCGGTCTTTAAAAAAGGCACGGATAACGGCGGATTCGTGGTCACAGGTTAAGGGCGGGTCAAAACAGAAAAGCGTCATGGTGGGGATATCTATATCCTCCGCATCTTCATGAAGCAGTTCCCATAACTCTTTGATATCAATGGATTCAGATAGCTGATTTCTTTTCTGGGTCAGGTTTTTAAGGTCGTTCACCATTGAATCTCTGTACGCAGCAGTATCCAGGCAAACCGATGAGATATGAGACAATCGTTTTTCGGAAAGATTAACTTCCCGGTTGTTCTCATTTAATAGTTTTAATTTGCCTTTTTTTTCCTGCAACAGAACAGCTGAAATGATTTTCTGCTGATCAATATACTCAACAATGCACCCTTTTTTCATGATTTGAAACAATATCAGGAAGGGTGGGTCTTGTCAAATGGTGAAAACCGCCAGATACTTGTAAATCATGGGGTGATACGGTACAGTAGGACCATGGGAAAAGGGTCAAAAAACAGGAATAAACTACCGGTATTTCAGTCTGATGAAGATTTTTTAAGTGCTTTTGAGGGACGAAAAAAAAACTTTGAAAATAAAAAAGAATCAAACACCAATGCCCGGGATAATGAGCATGAAGCAGACCGCTCTGATCTGCAACAAGAACTAGCCGATCCGGCAGTTGTTGAAGAAGATGAGGACTTTGCGCAGCTTTTAGAAGCATCATTTAAAAAGAAAACCCCGAAGAAAAAAAGAAACAAAACCGCCATGCCCCTGAAAAAGAGGCTGAAACGATATCCCGGTGTTGAAGCTGATCTTGATCTGCATGGCTTCACCGCTATTGGTGCCCAGGTAAAAGCGCGTTCGTTCATCAGCAGCTGCAAGCAACAGGGTTTTTTTACGGTCCGCATCATTGTGGGAAAGGGGCTTCATTCCGATCTTGGCCCGGTGCTGCCGGATGTTGTTGAAGATCTTGTCAAAGAGATGAAACAGCAGGATATTGTTTTGGCCTATCAATGGGAAAAGAAAAAGAAAAACAGATCCGGAGCCCTAATTGTCTATCTCAAACAATTTGAGCAGTATG
>CAZLTD010000065.1:0-29892 GCA_964562385.1 uncultured Desulfobacula sp. | reverse complement strand
TTATTCGACGCTGATTTTATTATGTAGGGGTCATTATTGCACGCTGATCAACAGGCTTATGGACAGTGAGACTGATGCTGTTGATGCCCGAATTCAAATCATTAAAGATGATATTGAATCTGAGACCGAACGACTGGATAAAAGGTACGACACAATGGCTCAGCAATTTGTTCAACTGGACACCTTTATGAGGGAGATGGAATCTGAACAAAACTATATAAACCAGATGTTTACCACATATAATAACAGCAAGAAGGACTAAGACACAGGAGCAAGTATCCATGGTTTACAAAAATGCGCTCAATTCGTACCAGAAAGCGCAACTCTATGATGAAATGGATCCAAACAAATTAATTTTCCTGCTCTACGAAGGTGCCGTTAAGAGGATAAAACTGGCAAAAAAGGGCGTCATCAATGATGACCCTAAATTGAGAGGAGAAAATTTGGGAAAAGCGATTGCCATTGTTTCCGAATTGAACGCAAGCCTGGATGACTCAATTAAAACAGAAGAAATCCTTTTTTTGAAAGGACTGTACACCTCGATGCTGGTTGAACTTCCCAAAGTCGCCGTGAGCAATGACATTAAGACACTGGACCGCGCCGAACGATATCTGACGGAACTAAAAAAAATCTGGAAAACCACTGTGATGAATGGGGCTGCCACAAAGACCGGCCTGACCGGCCATACAGAACAACAACTCAATGGCGGATACAAGAGTGATTTTGGAACTGACAAACGGTCTTTTGCCATATAGGGAGAATACACATAGATGGAATCCTACAAAAAAATAGAAATGTGTCTGGCTGACTATCATGCAATACAGAAAAAGCATCTATCCATGTTTGAAGCGCAGAGACCTGAGCCTATAAAAGAGATACAGGCCGAACGTGCTGCGGCTTTCCTGAAATTAAAGCAATTGGTTGAATTGAACCTGCCGACTGAAAAAGGCGAACTTTCAAACAAACAAAATCGTTTTCCTACGGACAGGGCAAAAACACTTTTCACCCAAATTACGAAGCTTGACGAAAACATAAAAAATGAGATAAACAATCTTAAAAGAAAACTCAGCGCCCAAATGAATCAGATGAGGCGGGGAAAAGAGGCTTTATCCGGATATAAAAATGCAAACTGCACAACTCAAATCAAACCCCAAGTGCTGAGCATGAACAGATAATAATTATCGGCAAGGAGGTAATGTAAAATGGATGTTACAGCAAACGCAAACATGGACGTTTCAGGTGTCAGCCCGACACCTTCTGTGGAAAGGACCGCAGAAATTCAACCGGTTAATCGCACGGACAGGCCCGTCAAACCGGCCCAGATATCCAGGCAGGATGTCGACGAAATGGTGGAAGCATTAAAGCATTTAACCCAGACGCTACAGACAAGCCTGAATTTTAGTGTTGACGAAGGCACCAATGATATTGTTGTAAAAGTAATTGAAAGAGGTACTGACAGGGTAATTCGCCAGATACCCCCTGAAGAACTGCTTGAACTCCAGGAAAAAATGCAGGATCTGACCGGTTTTCTTTTTGACAGAAACGCTTGATACTTTTTTTAACACAGATTCTATTCTTTTAAGGCTACTTTAAAAGCGGATGCTGATGGGAGTAGGAACTGTTCTGCAGGACTACCTGTAAGCCTTCTTTTCTCTTGTTGTTGATCACAAGGGGAGTGAGTAGATTTGCCGTCATTTTTTCGGGACTTCCGTTTGGTATCGTGACGATGACAAAACAGGAAACTTCGTCTTTTTCAAAATCCCAGGTAACCATTTTTTCAAGATCTGCCTGTTCGATTGAGTATTCAGGTATAATCTTAATCGGATCCAGGACAACAAATGACAGATTGGGATCGTCTATGCTCTGGAACAAAAGGAATGGTATTGTCTCTTCTTTTTGAAGGAATACATACCTTTTCTTATCACGAAATCCGGGAATGCCGATGGGCATATTTACTATTTTGTCTTCAGCAATTTCTATTTTTCCGAATTGTCGGGTATCAATCTTCATTATTTCTTCTTAGACTCCTTGCTTTCAATCAATTTCGCTGCCTTAGCAATATCGGTTTTTTCACCTCTGGAAGAAAGAATATTTGCCTGCTGTATTGACTCATAGACTTCCTGCCTCAGTACAGAGATTTCTCTTGGTGCATCAATACCGATCCGGATGCTGTTTTTCCCCGTCTCGACAACTTTGATTGTGATATCATCCCCAATGATGATACTTTCACCTATTTTTCTTGTTAATATCAGCATAATCTATAAATAATCCACAAGACTCAAATTAATAATCTTCGATGTGGAACTCAAAGATGCTTCATAAGCGGTCTGGATAGACTTCAAATCCATTATTGATTCCACGACATCGGCATCCTCAATCATTGACTTTCTTTCTGTTATCGTCAACTTTGTTTCAGCACTCACCTGTTTTCTGACATCTAATCGATTTGATTTGATCCCGATATCCGACAAAACAGAAGTAATACTGTTATAGTGAGTATCAAGCCTTGTCATTGTTCTGCTGATACCATCTTCATCGTCCTTTGCCAGATATTCCTTTAGGCTGAAAAGTGTCTCAAATATTCCCCAGGTAACCTGCTCACTGGTTGCCGGAACAGAAGAGACATCTTCTGCATCAAACCCCAGGGTTGATGCAGCACTGGTTGCCAGATCACTGCCGGTTCCCCACAAAAGTTCCAGGTTCTCAAGTTTCCTGCCCAGTTCACCATCTTCTTTTATGGTAAACTTATGACTTATATAACTGTAAGACACCTCATAGTCAACCCTGTTCCCTTTCAACTCGGAAGTATCCTCAAGCGCGTCCTCTATGGCACGTGTAAATACTTCGATATCGGTATATGTCCCAGACGGAATCGTTGCGGTCAGTTCGCTTGTCTGGCTGCTTGTAGATCCACCGAGGATCTCTTTGAAATTGATAGTATTGTTGGATGAATCGATAGTAAATAAACTTGCAGCACTATCACTGATAAATGACGTGGCAGTGGTATCATCCCCGGAGGTACTGAAGCCAAGCTGTGTTGCAGCACCAATGGAAGCATTACTCCCGGAATTCCACAATAGTCTTAAATCTGTCAAAGAGGAACTGGTTTCCTCAATCGTAAATTTGTTGGTTTGCTGGCTGTACTCGACCTCATAATCAATCCCATTCACGGAAGATGATTCAATCGATGTCTCAATGGCAGCAGAAAGCACATCCATGTCATAATAATCTCCAGGTGGAATGGCCGCACTCAATTGCGTGGACAGACCTGATCCGGTGTCTTCCTGAAAATCAATAACGTTGTTGGTATGGTCAAATGTCTTGAGAGCAACTTCGGAGTTACTCCTGGCTGCACTATATGATACATCTCCAAACGTAAATCCCAAATCCGGACCGATACTGTGGTCATCGGACTCCGCAATAATATCAAACTCCACAAAATCACCACTGGTGGCAACATTATCCATGGATATGGTAACATCGGTGATACCATTCTGATTTAGATCCAGCTCAACAAAACGGTCGGTGCCGGTAATCTCAAGCGGCAATCCGTAACCGGGATCATTTAAAACCTTCCACTTACTTTCTCCATCCCAGGTCAACCTTATGGGCGCAGTTCCCGAAGGAACGGGAGTGTCGTACTGCAAGGCTGTATCGTACAAAACATTGATATCAACGCCTTCTTTTAATATGCCTTGGGTATTAATTCCCCCAATGTGAGGCGTTTCTCCGGTACCCCACATTAAATCGACCTTAAAATATCCATCAAATTTTCCATCATCAACAATACTGAACTTTTTTGTGGTTGCATCATAATTTACTTCATAGTTTATTTCATACCCGGAATCTTTGGAGGCCTTATTCATGGTATTGCGAACCAGTACGGCAAGTTCTTTAGGCGTATATGTGCCATCAGGCAGAGTTCCTTCAAGTGTTCGCCTGGAGTTTATACCAAGCCCTGGATCCTCCTTGAATACAATCTTATTGTTTGTGCCATCAACTATTACCTCACTCTCGGTAAAGACATCTTCACCAATACGGCCAACTTCAAGCTTGTTTACGGCACCGGTTTTAATGGAAAATGCCGTTTGATTTCCGTTATAGATAGCCTTTGTTGGATTGGTGGCATCATCATAGGTATAGGTCCTGACGTTATTCTTTGTTCCGCTGAATACATAGCTGCCATTAACCTGGGAATTGCTCAATGCCAGCACCTGATCAATCATCCCTTCCACAGTTTCAACAGCATCTGCCCTTTCTGAAGTACTCATGGACGCATTCACCAGTTGGGTTGCCAATAGTTTTGCGTCAATCAACTGCTCCTGCACAGACTGCAGAGCAGATTCCGTTCCGTCCAACCAGGTTTTTCCCAGATCCACATTTTTATCCAGCTGGGCTAAATTATTCACAGACAACCTTAAATCCAGAACCTGTGACAGCCCGATGGGGTCATCTGAGATATTATTGATCTGTTTTTGGGTGCTGACCACCTCATTGGCATCTCTTAAATCGTTCGTTATCGTATTCAGCTGGCTTTTGGATATGCTGTACAGAGAAATGTTAGGAACTCGCATTTATTTTCTCCCTTATCGAACCGAAATTAATGTAGACAGCATTTCATCCGCCACAGTCAGCAGTTTGGACGCTGCTGAAAAAGCATGCTGGTATTTCATCAGTTTAATCATCTCCTCATCAAGAGAAACCGCGGACACTGAATCCCGCTGCTCAGTCATCTGACTGACCATGATATCTGCAAATTCCCGGGATGTTTTGATGCTCCTGGCTTTAACGCCGATGGTGCCGATCATGGTACTGTAATAATCGTCCAGGGTTGATTCAATCAAGCTGGATTGTGCTTCCGAGCCTCTGATATATTCCCATTGTTTCATGGTCAAACTCATGTGCTGGATATCTGTCATGGCCAGAGAGTTTTTATTGTCTCCCTGGGTGATATTACCATTGCTGGCATCTATTCTCCCGGCTGCCAGATACTTTGTATCACTGATTTTTTCGTTGATCTCCATGGTCTGGGCATCATACCCTTCAAAAAACGTATTCAGCCCGGCAGCGGCAATGATTCCTGAGGCCTGGGCATCTGTATCACCAAACGCATACCGGATATCATTTGCGTCGTGCTGCAGCAGGTCAAAGCGGACATATCCGTCCCCGGTGACTTTCTTGGCAAATTTAATTTCTATGTCGCCAACCCCGTCACCGCTGAAGTCAACTTTAAATCCATTATCGTCTCCCCCGGCCGGGATTATCTGGGCGACTCCGCCGGTGGCATCATTCAGTATTCCCCAATTTCCCGATGTACGAACAAACTGCAAATCAAGTGCCTTGAAATCCAATGCACTGTAATCAAGCATCGATACGGTGACATTATCTGCGGAAAATCCGTCGGCCCCTGAGTACTCCAGATTCTCGAGGGCAAAAAACTTGTCAGAAGCTTCAAGCTTCAATTTATTGTCAATCGTGGCAGTCGCCTTCATTCCCGCACCGTTCCGATTGAACTCATCGGCAAAAGAGTCCAGGGTCCAGTGCCAGTCCGACATCAATTCTCCTGTGGCATTGCCGGATGCATTGCTTGATGTAGGCAGCCCTGATTCATCCGTTGTAATGGTAAAAACGTCCTCTTTAAACAGGGTGCCGTCAAAAAAGTTGAGTACCATACCGTCCACTTCCACCTGAACCGGTGCCCGGGGGGTCTGGGGCGGATTCTTTCCCTCTATTTCAAAAGTTCCCGATGATACGGATGAGGACCACTCAATGGTCAACGGATCGCTACCAGTGGCTGGCAAATGCCCTACCTTGCCGCCGGAAACAACCTTAAACTGATAGGTGTCATTGATACTCTTGGCCTGACGCCAGACCGTAAAGTCCAGCAGATCCGGAGAGCCTGCGGTATCGGTGTTGATGGTCAGCGTATTGCCCGCCACAAGGGTTCCGGCCGACAGATCAAACGTAACCGTTTGAACACCGCTTTCCGTAATCCCGACAGTTCCGGTATCTTCAACGGTTAAAAGACCTGACACACCGGTCCTGCTGCCGTCGTCATCCAGCCGTTCCCACATGATAATCCCTTCATCGGAATAAAGGGAAGAGGTTGAAAAATCCCGATAGGTGTTGCCCGATTCTAAAAGATCATTTTCAGGATCACTGGTGCCCTCCCCGGTACCCGTGGTTACGGCAAGCGTGGCATCATCTCCCACACCATCTGAAAAATTGGTGATACTGATGGGATCTTCTAAGGAGGCGTTTTTTATTATGGATACCGATTTCCCATTTAATATAAACTGATAATTTGAACTTGTAATATCGGCATTTAATTCATTGTATAACTGCTGGGCAAGACCTGATTCTGTGGTCCCGCCGGCTGCTGAAGCAACGGTGTAACTGACGGTTGTTCCGTCAACGTCAAACGAGATGGTATCCCCGGCACTGAAATTGGAGAAACCATCTTCACCACCCAATGTCATGATCGAACTTCCGGTCACAGCCGTTCCGGATGTCCCGAACAATCCTGTTGTTGATTTTGTATCGGAAATAATGGACATGCCCGGATCAAGTGTCGCTGTAATGGTTCCGGCAATCACTGCTGACGTGGTTGCAGAGCCGGCGGTGTAACTTGACTCGCTGACAGTTGCCGTGGTCCCGGTAACAGCAGTGGTATAACTTGACGGCATGGAGAAGGTCACCGAATCACCGCTGGTGGTTGAAGAATTGAAAATTTCCGAATCCGTGGCGGCTGCTGTAAATTCAAAGCTGGTATTTCCGGTGGCCGCAGTCGTCGTTCCCGACAATGCCGCAAGTGCAATGGTGGCATCATTACCAGTATCATTGCCGGCATCCTCCAGGGTCACATTGGACCCGTCCGTTGTCCGGATCACCACCGAATTGGTGGCCTCATCTTTTTCAACAGTAAACGGTTTTCCGTTTAGTGCTGTGGTCAATTGAGCCGCAAACAAGGCTGACATTTCCGACTGATCCGTAATGGTTGTCACACCGGAAAGATCTACAGAAACGGTTGTGCTCGTTGTAGGCACACCGTCAGAAGATACCTTAAACGTGACAGTATCGGATTTGTTGAAATTGGTAAAACTGCTCAACCTGACACCTGCGTTATCCTGGACCTCGAAATCCTGGATTCCCAAAGTAGCGCCCTTGTCGCTGGAAAGGTTCAGTCCGTCTGCATACAGATCTGTATCGCCGTTCAGTGTATTAATGGCGTTGGCAGCGGCAACCAGTGAATCTTCAAACTGGACTGCCAAAGTGCCTATATTGGAATCAACGGTAAATGTCTGGTCGTATTCACGACCGTCCACATAAAGTGTATACTGAACTTCATCACCATCCTGGGCACTGGACATCCCGCCCAGGCCAAATTGAACCTCGGTTTTAGAGGCAAATGCATTGATCCCGTCTACTTTATTCAATTGCTCGGCAATGGCTGCTGCGGAGCGTTTGGCATCCCCGCCGGAATCCGCAATCTCGATTTTATGGGTCCCGGTTGAACTGCCGTACACCGTCAATGTCTGGGCAGCCATGATATTGTCCAGTGCTGTGGTGGCACCACCGGCAGTTGATCCCCATATTTCAGCAAGCCTGTCCCCGTTGCTCTGGGTCACTATTTTATCGCCGATAACCGCATCATCAACAACGGTCAATTTATATCTATACTGGTTGGCACCGGGCGTTGTTCCCTGCCAGTTGGTGATAGAGGCCTCGGAAACCCCCATATCCATCATGATTTTTCGATATTCGGTGACGGCGCTGGAGTGATCCGCCACCCACATGATCATATCTTTGGTGTAATCAATTTTATCCCCAAATTGATAACTGGACAGCCAGCCGCTGTCAGCCACCGTATAATTGCCAGTGACAGCCCCGGAAAAATACTCCAGTCCGGCCCCCTGGGAATGTTGATAATTTATAGCCCAGATCATTTCCCTGGAAAGCTCATCTATCTGCTGGCGGTATTTGGGAATTACCTCATCTCTGATCTCAAGCCAGCCACCCAGTTTTCCAGCACTGATGTTATCGGTAATATCAAATTTGGTACCGTAAGAACCCTCCCACATTACCTGCCCGCCTGTCATGGACAAATTATAGCTGTCAACACCATTAACTAGTGTTGACCCATTGGCCGCATTCACAATGATGGAGCCGTTACCTTGGGTGATGACATCCACATCGATCAACTGGCCTATCTGATCCACCAGACGGTTTCTTTGATCCCGCAAATCATTGGCGGTCCGGTTTGCCTCCAACCCTAAAATTTCACGGTTCAGATCCCCTATCTGGTCTGCCAGCGAATTAATACTGGTTAGCGTAGAATCGATCTCATAGGTGATATCCAAAGTCACCTGATCCAGATCAGCAGCCACGGAATTAAACCGTTCAGTTAATTTCTGGCCTTTTTCATAAATCTGCACCCGTTCGGACGTTCCCAGAGGATTATCACTTAGATCGTGCCAGGAATTCCAGTATTCGCTGATAATACTGTTCATACTGGCATCTGAATTTTCATCAAAGAAACCTTCCAGAACCTTCATATAGGACTCGGCTTCTTCAAATTTCACCTGGGTGGACTTCTCATCCGTCAGCCTGTTTTCAAGCAGCTGATCAACGGTCTGCTGAATCTGGGAGACGTTCACCCCGGTGCCGAACAAAAATCCGGCGTAGGGGGCCGGCTTATTACTGATATGCTCGGCATCCTGCCGGGAATAATCCGGATTGTTTACATTTGCAATATTATGACCGGTGACATTCAAGCCATATTGCTGTGCCGCAATGGCTGTTTTGGCAATATTCAATGTGGAGGTAATACCACTCATATTCTACACCTCTGCATGGATCAGGCATCTTTCGGTTTTTGAACCCGGCACGGACCCCACCTTTGTATATTGGGCATTATGCGAATTGTCCACTGCCACAGACATGATATCGTCGATCACCGTCATATATTCATTCACATATTTCTTATTATCAAGTGCTGTCTGGGTCAGCTGATTCTTTTGTTCTTCAATAGCCAATTTTAATTTGCGTAACCGGGATTTATCCTGGGAAGACAGGGGGATATGCCGGATCAGATAGGTCATGGAAAAAGAGTTGATATCCATATCAGAAAAGCTGTAGCTTTTTTCCATATGAGACAAAATTTTTCCACGCAATGTCTGTATTTTTTTAGCTATCTTTTGTTTTTCGTCATTGCTCTTCCACAGGGCATCCACATTAATTTCAACGATAGACTGCTTTTCTAAAATCATGACATCGTTCAACTGCCGGTATAAACCCAGTTTTTCCTGTAGCAGCTGTTCTATTGTGGGGGTAAAATTTTCCATGTGGTCCCTCCTGTTCCTGGTATTTCCTTAACGGATACACTTTAAATCCGGATAGTTGGATTTTTATCAGGGAATTTTTTTCCCTTTTTTATCTATTTTCTCTATGTAAACAGATAAATAGCAACAAGCATGCCATTTGCCTGAATACCGCCGGGGATCATGGTTGAGAAAACAATACTAAAAAGGCTGGGCCGGGATTATTTGTTGAAAACTGCTAGAATAGGTTACTGCGGAATATGATTTACAGGGAATCCTTTAGCTGCTGGTATAAAAACTCTTTAACACCAATGGAAGATTTACCGTTTGCCAGGTCTTCGGCAAGATACTGGTCCTGCATGGATTTATAAATATTCATGCTGTTGGATTCATTTAAAACAGCGTCTCCGGGCAGAGAGCTTCTCATGGATTTGAGCATGGTATGCAAAAAGATTGCTTCAAATCCGGCACAGGCCTCCTTGAGTTGTTTTTCTTCAAGTTGTTTTTGCTTGGTTGCGGCCACATCTGTTTTCGCTTTGGAAAGTGTGGCCCTGGCCAGATTTTGATTGATCAGATCTATATCCATATTCCCCCGTCTATATCACTACCAGTTCCGCCTGAAGTGCCCCGGCAGCCTTGATGCTCTGCAGAATACTGATTAAATCCTGGGGTTTGACACCCAGAGAGTTCAGTCCCCTGACAAGTTCACCAATGGTAGAGGTACCCGGCAAATTCATCACACTTTCTTTTTTCTCATTTTCAGGATCGCCGTCAATGGTGACGGACAGATCCCCGTGGGCAACAGCAACACTTGAAATGGTGACGTCACTGCCGATCACAACGGTCCCGGTCTTTTCATTGATGACCACCTTGGCTGTGGTATCCGGGATAACAGACAGTGTTTCTATATCAGCGATAAATTCAGCCACATTTTTTTCCCACATTGTATCCGGGACACGCAGGCTTAAGGCGCTGGCGTCAATTGTTTTGGCAACGCCTTTGCCGATGGAGGCATTGATCGTATCCGCCATTCTTTTTGCCGTGGTAAAATCCGGTTGGAACAAAGACAACACCAGATTTCTTTTACCATTTAATTTAAAGGGAATCTCCCGTTCCACCGATGCCCCGTTCACAATCCGGGCCACCTGAAGATGACTGTCCCTGTCCCCGGCGCCACTGGCCATAGCCAGCGTAACCGCTCCCTGGGCCAGGGCATGCACCTGGTTGTTCACCCCTTTAAGTGGTGTGATCAGCAGTGTCCCGCCTTTCAGGCTTTTGGCATCACCTAAAGAAGAGACCACAACATCCATTTTATCACCAATCCTGGCAAACGGCGGTATATTGGCCGTAACAATGACAGCGGCCACGTTTTTTACCTTCAGGCTGTTCTTATCCACAAAAATATTCATTTTTTCCATCATATTGGCAAGGGCCTGTTTGGTAAAGGTCACCCCATCCTTGTCCCCGGTGCCGTTCAACCCGACCACAAGGCCGTATCCGGTTAATTGATTGGAACGAATTCCCTTGATGGAAGCAAGATCCTTTATCCGTGCCGCCTGGGCTACAGAAACCGAAAAAGCCAATATTAAAATAAAAATTACTGCTGTGTTTAACCTGAAACCACCCATCTATTATTTCCTCTTTACCAGGGCCATATATTATCAATAATCCGTGTTCCCCACCCGGGTTTTTGTTTATCGGCAAGAGCGCCTTTACCATAGTATTCGATTCTTGAATCAGCCAGGTAGGTTGATTTCACACGGTTATTGGCGGAAATATCCTGCGGTCTGACAACACCTGCGACGGTGATATACTGAACTTCGTTATTCACTTTCATGGCGCGCCGCCCAAAAACACTTAAATTACCATTGGGCAAAACTTCTGTAATCCGGGCCGCTATGGACGCTGTTACCTGGCCGGTCCGGTCGGTTTCCCCCTCTCCTTCAAAGGTATTTGAAAAATCTGTACCGATCAACTTGCTGGTTCCGCGACCGCCGAAATTTGTCTCATACCCCATAAGGTTGATTGTTGGGACACCGATATCCATCCCTGTTTTTCTCGCACTTTCCGTATTCACATCCATACTGGAAGAAGAGTTCTCAACAATATCGACAATGACCGTATCCCCCACCCTGACGGCCTTGGAATCTTCAAACATGGACGCATTCTCACTGATCCACAAAGAGCCTTCCGATGACCGTGGTGGGGCAAACTGAGGCTGCAGAACAGGCTGAGTTGTCCCCCCTTCAGGAACTGCAAGTCCGGCACTGTTTTTATCCGCGCCTGTCAGACATCCGGTCAATATCACGGACAGCAATAAAACGATCCAAAGCCCGGGTTTTTGAAATATCATGTTTTTTTTCATATCAGTAAACCACCTCTACTTTGAATTTTTCTTTTACAACACCCCTGACAAGTTTTCCGGAATGAATGTTTTCAACTTTTATCAAATCGTTTTTAAAACCGTCTTCCACTGAAATACCTGTGGTAACAATTTTCAAACTCCGGTGGCTGGCCACCAGCGTGATGAGGTCGCCTTTTTTGATCATGGGTGGCTGGGACAGATTTGACGCCTTGAGATAATCGTCCTTTTTTAACCCTGATTGAAGAATTTTCCCCTGCACATCGTCTAAACGATTAACAAGCGTGGTATTAAAGTCAAAAATATTGACTTTTTTCATATGGAAATCATTCCGTTCAAGGACCTGCCCTTTTGGCAGTGTTCGTGCTGCAAAAACCACTCTTTTAAAAACCGCAACTTTGCCTGAAATATTTACGCGGTCTACAGGCACATCATCAACCATCACCGACACATAACCTGCAATTCTGCCGTTCTTTCCCACAAGCTTGCTCTCATCGGTTGAATATGACAGATCCCCTTTTGGATACGATTCCAGTCCGCGGACTCTCAGCTGTTCCAGGACAAACAGATCTTTTGGAAAAATATTTTTGATTCTGTCGGACACAAACGCCTCAATTTGAGTTTTATCTACGGTTTGCCCCAGTCGTTTCACATAGACCGTATCCGGGCATATCAGCACGGCATCTTCCGGAAGGAACCGTTCACCTTTTAGCAGGTAAGCGATTTTATGTTTTTCCATGACACGTATCTGATTCGGATCCGGAGACGACCCCATGTCTATCCCTTCGATGGCTTGCTTTAAAAATGAGCCTGCCGTTATATCCGCGATATCTTTCAGGGTCATCCTGGTGCCGGTCACATAATTGTTCGGTCTCACCCGTATCTCTATCTGGTCTGCCGTTGCTGATGGTCCGGCGGCAAATGCGGCAGGAACAATCCACTGCAGGTGAAAAATCAGGCATAGTGCCGTACATAAGAGTAGAAGAACCGTTTTATGTTGTCTGGAATTGCTCATTTATCGTTTCAGTCCATTGGCTGTACCCAGCATGGTATCTGCCGTTTGAATCGATTTTGAATTGGCTTCATAGGTTCTCTGGCCTGCAATCAATGACACCATCTCTTCAATAACGCTGACATTGGAACCCTCAAGAAAATTATTCACAGTGGTTCCGGCACCGTCTTCCCCTGGGGTCTTCTCTTCGGCATCACCGGATCCCTGTGTCGGCCTGAAAAGATTGTTACCAGCCGCAAAAAGGCCGGCCGGATTGATAAAAGTGGTAATCAGTATTTGTTCAGTGGCCAACACCTCTTCATCCGCGCCAAAAGCGGTTAAGGTGCCGTCGTCCTGCAACGTAACGGTGACGGTTTCCGCCGGCAGTGAAATCTCAGGCTGTAGACGGTCACCGGCCGGTGTGGTTAAAAACCCTTCACTGTCCAGGGTAAAGTTGCCTGCCCGGGTATACAGATCTTCATCCCCGTGACGAACCTTAAAAAAACCATTGCCCTGGATTGCCATATCCAGCTGATTGTCCGTCTGGATATAATCCCCCTGGGTGAACAATTTTTGAACACTGGTGGGTTTGACCCCCATACCAATCTGAATCCCTGTGGGAACCTGGCCACCACCGGGGGTGGTCTGCCCTGCGATCTGCATGGTTTTGTACATGAGATCCTCAAAATTGGCCCGGGATTTTTTAAAACCGGTTGTATTCGAGTTTGCCAGGTTGTTGGCTACAACATCTGTCTGCATCTGCTGGGCACGCATGCCGGTTGCAGCTGACCAGAGTGATCTTATCATAAGGTATCCCCCGTTATTTTTTCATGAAAACCGCCCACCTTAAATCGCGGTCTTCATGCTGTTTGCGGTCAAGTCCCGGTGAAAACACCAGGTCTGCCCAGTTATCTGAGTTTACCCACATCGTTAATTGCCTTTGAATCGACTTCATCAAAGGTCATCATTGACTTTGTAAAGGTCTCAAACATTCTATGGTAATCAATCATCCGGGCCATTTCCTCAACGACCTGAGTATTGGATTTTTCAAGTGCTTTTTGCTGGAGGGTAAACTGATCTGCCGGGATTTCTTCGGTGGTTGCCCCTTTATATGACAACAGATTTTTCCCCTCCCTTTCAAGTTTTCTTAAATCCCGGAACGTGACAATATCCAGAGTATCGACAACCTCGCCGTCAACAAGAATTTCACCGGCCTGATTAACATGAAAATCCAGTTCAAGATTATCGGCATCAACGGCAATGGCGCCGCCCTGCCCCATCACAGCGTACCCGTTCTGGTCCACAAGAATCCCATTGGCGTCCACCGTAAAATTACCATTTCGGGTATATTGTAACCCTTCGGGTGTCTCCATTTTGAAAAAACCCTGCCCTGACAACGCAAAATCCAGAGGATTCCCGGTTACCTGTATGGTACCCTGTGAAAAATCTTTATTGATCTGGGCTTTAAACTTTGCATCAAAACTGATCCTGTCCTTTTTAAAGGCATTGGTATCTGCATTGGCCAGATTGTTTGATACTGTCTCCAGTTTTCTTTCCTGCCTTAAACCTCCCTGGACAGGCCGGGTCATTTCAAGAAGCATACGATTCCCTCATCTATTAAAAAATGTCCTGCCAACTCAGGCTTGCAAGTTGAATGCCATTTCAAACAATCGATGATAACCGACCCAAATGCGTGTTTTTTCTTGTTCCCAGCCATTTAAACCATATACAACCCCATGCGTAACCACTTTAAATAAAGGCGTTTCCAAAGAAATTCTTCAAAAAAAGATAAAATCTGAAATTTTCTGTCCAGGTAAACAAAAAAAACCGGCGCCAAGAAACCAACACCTTTTAATCTGCATTTTGACAGGAGATAGAAATATTTGCCTAGCCCGTATATTTCAACAACGGTTGTTATTGTCGCGATTGACACGGACAAATAGAGGGATATTTAAAATCAGAGTCATTAAATCATTTTTTTATAAAGGAAATAATACTTGCAAAAAACAGCAATACCCGCTAAAGACAACCGCTGACCCTGTATAGCCTAAAAGAGGCATGAATCAAATCTGAAAAGGATACACAATGACTGTTGACAATGTAAAACCCGAGAATGAAGAACCGATCATCCAACTGACACCTGTACAGGGCCTGATGGACTATTTCTGTCCGTTTTGCAATCGAAAACTTTTCAGGGGCAGGGTTAAACTGCTGAATATGGTTTGCGACAACTGCAACCGACTGGTGAAAGAAAGCGATTTTAATAACGCGGAATAAAACCGGTGTCACGACCGGTTTGAATTCATTGAATAGACAAATGCCAGAAGTTCGGCCACGGCAACATAGATTTCAGTTGGAACCTCCTGATTAATCTCAAGTGATGACAACACTTCAATCAAGTCAGGATCATCCTTGATCGGAATATCATGTTCTTTTGCAAGATCTATAATTTTTTGGGCAACCAGCCCCTGGCCTTTGGCGGTAACTTTTGGGGCACCGTCTTTTTGCCGGTCATATTTTAATGCCACTGCTTTTTTGGGAGGTTGTTTATCCATACGTTTCACACCACAATATTAAGCACATTCTGATCCTGTGCCTTAACAAGGGTTTCAACCAGAGCATTTGCTTTTATCTTCTCTGGAGTTGCTGTCATACAATCGATTTTTTGAACCTGAAAGTCCATGTCGGCCAATCGTTTTTTCAGTATCGGCACCTGGGATCTGACATAATCGCAGGTGTCGGCGTCTGACAATAAAAACTTACCTGTAATCGCTTTTTTTAAAATTGAAAAATCCGCTCTCATGGGACCCAGATTCGTCATATCCAGCAAAAATGAGATTGAATAAAGCTTATCTTTATCTTCCTTTTTTAAGTCATGCGCTTGTCCTGTATCGATCAAAAGCTGACCGAACCGGAAGGCCGATTCACTTAAAATCGGAATGGGTAAAAGATACCGGCCGCTTTCCGCGCTTTGATGATTGAGATGTTGAAAAGTTTCAAGCGTCTCTAAAAACGTCCCTATCGTTTTAACAATATCCGGTTCGTTATTAAGATTCATCTGCTCTGAAAAAACAGCACCCTTCAAATCCTGATGCAGCAATTGATTCACCACATCCTTTATATTTTCTCCGGCCATTGGCTGTTGAAGCAATTGGGTCATTTTGTTTTCAAATAACAAGCCGCCTTTTTCAATTAATCTTGGCAAAAATGAATGGTCCGGTTTTTCAGATTTAACAGCCAACTCATGCAGCAGGCTGTCCAAAGGACTGTTTGGACTTTGGGGAATGGTCAAATCACTCTTTGAAGCGGAGAAAAGCCCACGCAACGACGGGGTCTGCCTGGAAGATATTTTGGGGTCCGGTGTCGCAAGTTTCAAGATGATTTCATCACTCTTTTTTGTGACGGTAAGCTGCAACTCTTCACCCGGTGTCAGCAATAACCCGGTCCGTGCCGTAACTGTCTGACCTGCCACCTGCAGCAGGGCTTTTCCCCCGGGAAAAAATTTCAATACCCTGGCTGTAACTTCCTGATTGTTTTTTAGTGCGGCAATTGCCGGAAGAGCTGTGCCATCCTTTTGAACGGCCATCTTGGCTGATGAGATACGGATACCATGGATCATTGACTGTCTTTCTCCATTGCCATAAACTTTTCCTTCAGATCGATCACTAACCGGACCTCTCCTTTCGGAATAGACAATTTACTGGCAATGGTGTCGATATCAACATTCTGATAATAAAGGGCGAGTATACGGTTTTGCTGATCATCTACCTGATGATTTTCAGGCGGGGGGGATAAATTTTGGGGGGCATAGTCTTGGGACATTTTCTGCTGTTGCTCAAACCGGTCCCTGCGTTCTTGAAGTTTGCGCTGCTGGGCGTCTGCTCTTGATAAAAGCAGATTAACACTGATAATTCTGGAATCCAGAGCTTCATTGAGCTCTTTAATCAGCCGTTTTTTCTCCTTAATCTGATCATCAAAACGGATTGCCGTCTGCCGGGACTCTTCCACCAGGGGCTCCAAAAGATCGACAATCCGGGCAGTGGTGTTTGAAGTTAGATCAGATTCACCTGGATCTTGTTCAAAAGCCGTTTTCGATTTCAGACCAGACCGCAGCCGATTGATTCTTTTTACCGTTAGAAACAGGAAAACAACCACCATAAAATTAATGATTAATAAAATTGCTACCCAGAATTCCATCGAATGAGGTATTGTCATGCCTTTGTATCCAAAAGTCTGCCCGTTGCATCCGGATCGAGATCCATCTCTTCCTGCTGTTTCTTTTTCTTTTTTGCCTTCTCCTCTTGATTCTTACGTCTCAGTGCATCTTTCTCTTTCTTTGCTTTCAGCCGTTCTGACTCATCAAACTCCTGAACGGTTGTATTTTTGACAAGTTCACTGGCTTGTTGCTGGGCTGCGGCCTGCTCCGGACTGGGTTTTGGCGAATGTGCCTGCTGGGTGAGTTCCTGTGCAGCCCCGGACCCTTGGATCACAATATTATGTCCAGGCACTGTTGTCATTGTTCGCCTCCCCTGTTATTTATCAGCTAATCTTAAAGGATTTGAAGCTGACCCGATCAATATAATCACCGGGTATTACCTTTTTTAATGTTGTTTCAATGACCAGCAAAATATCCGCTTCGGTTACCTCCTGCTGATCTTTTGTAACCAGAAGTCTCTTTTTAATCGAGTCATAAATTAAATCCCGGTAAAAGGACAGATTATTCTGTATTTCATGATATGCCCTTTGATCTGAATAATCAATAGAGACATCCACGGAAACATAGCTGACCTGTTTAGCAGAAATCGGCGCCAGAACCACAAAATCACTGAGTACCATATTCCCTGAAATTCGAGGTGCCGGCTGTTCAATGGTTACCTCCACCGTTTCGACGGCACCCTGTGGTGCTGAGCCTGCCGGCATATTTGCTATAGGCTGTGCGGGTGTGGTCTGTGCCATGGGGGCAACCGGCGCAGGGGACTCCCCTTTAAAAAACAAAAAATATGCCATGGGAACGGTTATCCCCAAAACGATCAATGCCGAAACAGATGCGATCACGAGTTTAGATTTATACCACCCCGGTGCAAGCCTTATTTTCCGTTTCTTTTTTACCTTCTTTTTTACAAGTTCGTCGTCGCCCTCCAGAACCACCTGATCCTCACCATCCTCATCATACTCTTCATAATCGTCATCATCATCAAAATCATCGGAATCATCATTTTCCAGGATATCTTCGTCTTCAAAATCACCATCAAGATCAGTATCATCATTATCCATCAAGTCGCCCAGCACATCCTCATCATCCTCATCCGCTGCCATCAAAAGCGTGTCAATATCATCCTGGGAAATAAGAATATCTTCATCATCTTCATCGTCGTCATCTGTCTCAAGCAAAAGAGCATCAATATCGTCCTGGGTAACATCCTCATCGTCATCATCAAAATCAAGAACCATCACATCATCATCGGTTTCGGTTACAGGACCATCGGCAATGACATCGGTATCCAGATCTTCATCCGTCTCTTCAGGCAGGTCTGGGGAAACGTCTTCAACCGGTTCCGGCTCTGTTTCAGCAACAGGCTCGGATTCCACCGCAGATTCAGCTTCATCCACCGGTTCGGGTTCTTCCACAATTTCGGGTTCATCATCAAGAACAACGGGTTCTAAATCCGGTGTGGGATCAAAATCAGAGATCAAACCATCAATGGTCTCCTGCGCAACAATGCACTCTTCAGCTGCAGTTGCCTCGGTATCTTCTATCACCCAGTCATCATCATCCCGGCCCTGGGATGCCGTAACTTCCGGTTCTTTTTCCACCGTTGCTATCGGTTCATCCACCTGCTGTTCCAGGCCGTCGTCCTCTTGGGAAATGGACGCAACTTTTTCCGGGTCGTCTTTAGGTTCTTTGGGTGTCTCATCTGTCACATCTGCTGACGGCTGCTGCCCGACATCTTCCGGGGCTGTATCCGAGGTCATCAGGTTCTTAATATCATCCTGAGAGATCATCTCAAGCTCTTCATCCGCATCATCGGAATCTTCCACGGGAGCGTCTTCTGCGGGAACGTCTTCGGTGGGTGCGTTCATCAGGCTGTCAATATCGTCCTGGGACAATTCTCCAAGGTCGTCGTCATCGTCCTCTAAAACCGAATCATCATCAGGTGCGCTCATCAGGCTGTCGATATCATCCTGGGACAACTCCCCCATATCATCGGCATCGTCACCATCATCCGGGTCAGACATCTCGTCATCATCACTTGACGAACTCACCAGAGAGTCAATATCATCCTGGGAAAGTTCCCCAAGATCATCTGCGGCCTCCTGAGGTTCAACAGGATCTGCATCTGCTGACGAATTCATCAAACTGTCAATATCATCCTGGGAGATCAGTTCCATATCATCATCTGCCTCTTCAATGGCAGACAGATCATCATCAGAACCCGCTTCGGTATTTGAATTCAACAGGCTGTCAATATCATCCTGGGACAACTCCCCCAGATCCTCCATGTCATCGTCAGATAGTTTATCTTCGGCTTCCTCAACGGAAGATGAATCTAAAAGTGAATCAATATCATCCTGGGATATTAAACTGTCGTCGTCAACATTTGGATCAGACATGTGGTTACCTCTTTTCGCTAAAGTAATCCTGAAGCCTTACTTTTAATTTCAAAAGAATCGCCGTATGAATCTGGCAAATCCGGGATTCCGTCAATGACAATACTTCTCCTATCTCCTTTAAGGTCAGCTCATCATAGTAGTAAAGTGATACGACCATCTGCTCCTTTTCAGTCAGCGTTTTAATGGTCTGGGCAAGCATGTATTTAAGCTCTTGCTTATCAAAATGATCGGCAGGATTATCATCTCCCTTAACCCCGGCCTGGAATCTGGTTTGTGAATAGGTGTCATTTTTTTTGGTTTTAATAAACTCATCCAGACTTAAAACCGATGCCCCGTGGATATTGGTGAGCATGTTATAGTAGGTCTCAAGGGGGACGCCCAGTTGATCGCTGATCTCAACATCGCTGGCAGGAGCTCTCTTCTGATCTTCGATGGCCTTTACCGCCTTGGTGATATCCTGGATTTTCTTTCTCATGGATCTGGAATAGGTATCCATGCTGCGAAGTTCATCTAAAATCGCCCCTTTAATCCGGTATTGCGCATAGGTTTTCAAACTAACATGCTTTGAGGGATCAAATTTGTCGACGGCATCAATCAATCCCAGTGAGCCGGCAGACACCAGTTCATCGAAAAAGACGCTGGAAGGCAGTCTCATGGCAAACCGGGCAGCAATATGGTTTACAAGATATGCATATTCAATAATGCTCTTTTCCCGCCATGTATCGCTGTCCATTTTTTTATCCTGGTACGGATCTGTCATGGATAAAAACCGATCTCCTTTTTAATTTTTACCCTCAAACACTTTGTTCATAAAAAATGTCAAGGCCCCGTTTGAGGCTGTCTTCAATGGTGGTTTTTCAATTTTTCTTGCAAGGGTATCAATGGCGATAGCAGCCTGACAATCCGGGAAGGCATCCATTAGCAGGCTTCTTTTCTGGACCGCATTCTGCAGTTTTTTATCAAACGGGATATGCCCCATATATTCCAGCACCACATTGCTTAAAAACTTATCCAGGGCACCGCTTAGCGATGCATATACTTTTTTAGCGTCGGCCGGTGATTCCACCATGTTGACAATCAGTTTAAAGTGGCGGGTGCCGTATTGCTGGGACATGACTTTCATCATGGCATAGGCATCGGTAATCGATGTGGGTTCTTTTGTTGCAATTAAAAGGCATTCGTCACAGGCTGAATTAAAGTAAAGTACATTGGATGAAATACCGGCACCGGTATCGACCAGAATGATGTCTGCCTGGTCTGAAAGCGTTTCAAATTCACCGAGCAGATTTAATTTTTCCCCATCGGTCAGCTGTGTTAAATCAGCAAATCCGGAGCCTCCCGGTAAAATCTGTATACCATGCTGTGATTCAACAATCACCTGGCTCAACTTTTTTTCAGAACTGATCACATGACGAATATTGAATTGGGGTCGAAGGTTGAAAATAATATCGATATTGGCCAGCCCCACATCAGCATCAATAATGACCACCCGTTTGCCCATCCGGCTTAAACAGACCGCCAGATTTCCGGCAAGATTGGTCTTTCCGACCCCGCCTTTACCGCTGGTGACGGCAATTACCCGGGGTAGATTCGATTTTTCAGGTGCCATGTGTGTCTTTCTCCTTGAAAGTGCTTCGGTCTCAACAACATTTCGAAGTCCCTTTGCTTGATCCAATTTATTGACTCCCTTTGGGTCCCTTACCCAATATTATTTTCAGCAGTTTATTTTTATCCGGCACAATCAAGTCTTCAGGAACCCTCTGGCCGTTTGTTATCAGTGACACCGGCAAACTGATCCGGTTCAGCTGATCCAGAATTTTCCCGCATCTTTTTGTTTCATCTATCTTGGTGAACACAAGTGTGTCCGGATTAAATACTGAAAAAGCAGCTGCCGCATCCTCCATGATAATAGATTCGGCAGTAACACTCAAGACCAAATGAGTGGAAATCCGAAAATCCGATCTCATCATTTCCATGATATCGTCGATTTTCTGTTTATCAAAATGGCTGTGACCGGCAGTATCAATTAAAACAACATCTAAAGAACGCATCCGGTCCAGTGCGTTTGACAGGTCTTTGGAATTGAACGCACGGGCACAGGGCAATCCCATGATAGACGCATATGCCTTTAATTGTTCAAGAGCCCCTACCCTGTAATTATCAATTGAAATCAGTCCCACCCGCATCTTTCTTTGAAACGTCAACAATGCCGCAAGCTTGGCAATGGTGGTGGTTTTACCGACACCGGTCGGGCCGACGAATGAAGCCACATGGGGAATACCGGTTCTGTTCACATCGGTAAAACAATCTTTCACCGATATCCGGTTCAAGCACTGTTTCATCACATATTTTTTGAGTGATTTTATTTTCTCACCCTGATCGGCATGGCCGTCCATTCTGGTGCTGGCCTCCTGTATCATCAGACTGGCAAGGCCTTCACTGACGCCAACACGTAAAAGCGATGCTAATACCCCCACTGATTCAAAATGATTACACACCATATTGTGCATACCGTTTCCAAACCCGGCCAAAGAGATCATGTCCTTGATATCGGCAATATCGGTTCTGACATCGTCAATCCAGTCAGGGTCATCATGCGCCTTGGGCGTCTCGGTTTTTTGAGGTTTTTGAGATGTTGAAGATGCCATGGCAGCTTCTACCTCAAAGTAATCCTTTGAATAAGGATCCATGGGTTTTTTGGCTATTTTACGGGTGCTCAAAATCATGGCATCCGGTCCCAGTTCATCCTTAATGGTTGCGATGGCTTGTTGGATATTTTCGGCTTTGAAAACTTTTTTATTCATTCTTCAAACTGATCCTTCCACTTGCCTGTAGATTAATGTCATCAACGATCTCTGCATGGGATACAACAAACACGGTTGGCAAAGACGGTTCTATTAATTTTCTGACGTGCCGGCGCAGGCTGGGGGTGGTCATGATGACCGGCTGTGTATTGGCGGCCACCTGCTGTTCCACCTCTGTCACGACAAGTCCGACAATCTCTTCAACCAGCTGCGGATCAAGCGTTAGATATGACCCATGCTCCGTGTGTTTTACATTTTTGGTTAAAAGCTCTTCAATCGTTCTGTCAAAAGTGACGACCTGAAGCGTTTTACCTTCAACCAGGTACGGTGTCAGCATCCCCTTGGCAATACGCTGACGGACATATTCGGTTAAAAGATCCGGGTCCTTGCCCATGGGTGCAAAATCCGCCAGCGTCTCAACAATGGTCAAAAGATCCCTGATGGATATCCTCTCCCGTAAAAGATTCTGAAGCACCTTCTGGACAACACCCAGGCTCAGCAGATTGGGAACCAGCTCTTCCACTGCCTTGGGACTGGTCTTGGCCAGGTTATCGATAAGGTGCTGAACATCCTGGCGGCCTAACAGATCATGGGCATTACTCCTGACAATCTCGGTTAAATGGGTGGCAATAATGGTTGAATTGTCCACCACGGTAAACCCGGCAAACTTGGCTTCTTCCTCACGGTCCACGGGAATCCATTTGGCCGGCAGGTTAAAGGCCGGCTCAATCGTATCGATACCGTCCATTTCCTGGGCCGTGCCCCCAGGGTCCATGGCCAGGTAATGGTTCACCATCAGCTCGGTTCCGGCGGCCTCCACACCTTTGATCAATAATCGGTACTGGGCCGGACTCAAATTCAGATTATCCCGGATATGAATGGGGGGAATGATAATTCCCATTTCAGTGGCAAACTGGCGCCTGATGGCACGAATCCTGCCCAGAAGCGTACCGTCCTGCTGCCGGTCAACCAGTGGAATCAATCCATACCCGACCTCAAGCTCAATGGTATCAAGGTTTAACAAATGATCCACATCTTCAGGGGCGCCGGCATCTTCCTCTTCTGCTGCTGCCTGCTCCTGGGCGATCTGCTCTTCTTCATCTGCCTCTTTTTCCCGTAAAAAATACCAGGCAATGGAACCAAGAACCATTCCCAGAGTCATAAAAGGAACAGATGGCAGCCCCGGGACCAGGCCCATGCAGAAAACAATAACGGCACCGACAAATACCGGGGTGGCACTGGAAAAAAGGTGCTTGGCAAACTCTTTTCCCATTTTCATATCTGCACCGGACCGGGAGACCAGAAGACCTGCAGCCGCAGAAACCAGCAAAGCGGGAATCTGGGAGACCAGTCCATCCCCCACTGTCAACAAGGTGTATACTGACAGGGCTTCACCCATTTCCATGCCCTGCTGAGCAACACCAATAACAAAACCGCCCACAATATTAATCAGGGTAATGACAATACCGGCAATGGCATCCCCTCTGACAAACTTTGATGCACCATCCATGGCCCCATGGAATTCAGATTCCCTGGCAATTGCCTGTCGTCTTTCTCCCGCCTCTATTTCATCAATCATGCCGGCGTTCAGATCTGCATCAATGGCCATCTGTTTACCCGGCATGGCATCCAGGGTAAACCTGGCTGCAACTTCGGCAATTCTTCCGGCACCTTTTGTGATAACCAGAAAATTAATCAGCACCAGGATGATAAACACAATCAACCCCACCACATAGTTACCCCCGACAACAAAACTGCCGAATGATTTAATAATGGCGCCGGCGGCCATGGGGCCCTCACTGCCGTGAAGCAGAATTAAACGCGTGGATGCCACATTTAATGACAGGCGAAACAGGGTTAAAACCAGCAACAGGGAAGGGAAAATGGCAAACTCCAGAGGGGCCGTCGTATACATGGTCGTAATCAAAACCACGATGGCAAGTGAGATATTGAGCGCCAGAAAAAAGTCCAGAATAATAGGATGCAATGGCAAAATCATTGCCATCAGAATGCCGATAAAGGCAAAAACCATTAAAATATCTGAGGACTCTCTTTTTAAACCGGCGAGTATGCCTGTTTCTGCTTGGGCCATTTCTTCTCCTGCTTAACCAAATAAAACTTTGACACGAATTGCCAAATTATTGTCACCTGTTTAAAGGGTTTTCCCCTTCAGTTTGTAAACATTTGCCAGTAATTCCGCGACGACCTGGTATAATTCCATTGGGACTTCCTGGCCGACTTCTACATTACTATACAAGTTTCGAGCCAAGGGTTTATCTTCCACCAGCGGAATATTATTTTCCCTGGCAATCCGCCGGATATTCTTGGCCACGGGCCCTGCCCCTTTTGCAAGAACAGTTGGGGCATCCATTTCTTGACCGTCATATTTTAAGGCCACCGCCAGACGGGTCGGGTTGGTGACCACCACATCGGCATCCGGCACGGCTGCCATCATTCTTTTTCTGGCTGCCTCGTGCTGGAGCTGCCTGATCCTGGATTTTACCAGGGGATCACCCTCTGTCTGCTTGGTTTCGTCTTTTACCTCTTTTTTGGTCATTTTCTGATCATCTAAAAATTTCCATTTCTGATAGGCATAATCCAGAAGTGCAACAATAATCATGATCAGGCAAACCTTGATAAAAATCCAGAATGCAACCCTTAACATAAACAGCAAGATATACCCGATACTTGAATCATACAGGAGTGAGATATTGGTCAGTTCGCCTTTAATTGATGTATATGCCACCATGCTGATAATACTAATTTTCAAAATGGTTTTTGTAAATTCAATCACTGCCCGGGACGTAAACTTCTGTTTAAACCCGTTTATGGGGTCCAGCCGGGAAAACTTGGGCTCAAGTGATTTCCAGGATATCTGAAACCCCACCTGGGCAAAATTGGCCAAAAGCGCCACCAGCACTACTGCCATCATAACGGGGATGCAGGTAACAAGAACGATCTTGATGTGTACGGCAAGCAGATGCACCAATGTATTGATGGTGATAACCGGAATGGTTTCAAACCTAAGATTATAGTTAAACACACCGGAAAGATTATTATAAAACAGACGTGCTACGGTAAAAAGCGTGATCACCCCGCCCATCAGGACAAACACCGATGGAATTTCCATACTTTTTGCAACCTGACCTTCTTCCCTGGCCTTGGATAATTTTCGCCCCGAGGGGTCCTCGGTCTTCTCTCCACCACTTTCCGGATCTTCTGCCATGGATGATTATCCCCCACCCGCAAAATAGAGCAGGTACATTAAAATTTCCTTAAATTCCCTTATATAAGCCTGGGTGGCAATGACAATAATCTGTATCACCAGCCCGAACAATAGCAGACCGGCGATAATCTTTAATGGAAATGCTACGATCATGACATTCATCTGTGGCGAAAACTTGGCCATCAATCCGAACCCCACGCTGACAAACAAAAGCGATGTAATCACCGGTGCCCCAATTTTAATGGCCAGAACAAACAATTCGCCGCCAAGTTCAAGAATTTTTACCAGCATGACTTCCTGCATCATAAAAAATCCAACAGGCACCAGTTTAAAGCTGTCAATAACGGATAGAAAAATGATGTGATGACCGTTCAAAAGCAGAAAAACAACAACGCAGACCCAGTATCCCAACTGATCCATGATGGAAACATTTGATCCGGTCTGGGGATCAACAACATTGATCATGGCAAACCCCATCTGGAAACCGATCACCTGGCCGGCCAATTGAACCGATCCGAAAAAGATGCGCAGGCACAGTCCCAGGGTCAGGCCGATCATGGCTTCGGCAAGGACAAGAAGGCCCGTGGCCGGCACATTTAAGGGAAACCTGCTCAGATCCAGCTCCACAACGGAATAAAATAGTAACGCCGTCACCATGGCAAACCCCATTTTCAAACGGCGGGGAAACACATTGGAAGAAAAAATCGGGAACAGGAATAAAACAATCGACACCCTGATGAGCACCAGCATATAAGTGCGAAACTGTATGGGATCAATGACGTTGAGTATTTCCACAGGATCCTGCCTTTAGCGGATATACATGGGTATGTTTTCAAGAATATGCCTGGTAAAAGAGGTCAATTCATCCAGCATCCAGGGGGCTGCGAACAAAAGTCCTAAAAAAACAGCTATAATTTTCGGAACAAAGGTCAGTGTCATTTCCTGGACCTGGGTGACCGCCTGGAAAATACTGACAATGAGCCCGGCAATCAGACCAAGGCCCAGCATGGGCATGGACAGATAAATCGTCAAAGTAATGGCCTGTTTGGCAAACTCAACCACAAATTCTGGTGTCATTTTACACCCCGAAACTTTTAAGCAGAGAACCGCAAATCAGATGCCAGCCGTCCACAAGGACAAAGAGCATTAATTTAAACGGCAGTGAAATCATGATCGGCGGCAGCATCATCATACCCATGGCAAGCAGCACGGATGCCACCACCATATCTATCACCAGAAACGGTATATACAAGACAAAGCCGACAATAAACGCGGTTTTAAGCTCGCTGATGACATAGGCGGGGATCAACACCAGCAAAGATACATCTTCCCGTGTCTCAGGCCTGCTGATGTCCGCGCCTTTTACAAACAACGCAAGATCATTCTCTCTTGTATTGATCAATAAAAAATTCCGGATGGGTTTTTGGGCCAGATCAAAAGCGGTATCAAAAGAGATCTGTCTTTCAAGATAAGGGTTCAGCGCGTTTTCATATACATCGGTGGCCACAGGTTTGATGATAAAAAAGGTCATGAACAAGGCAAGGCCGATGATTACCTGGTTGGGGGGACTTGACTGGGTTCCCATTGCCTGTCTTAAAAAATGAAAAACAACCACCAGGCGGGTAAACGGGGTCATTAATATCAAAATAGCCGGCGCCAGCGCCAGGATGGTAAGCAAGGCGATGATTTCGAGAACCACCGCTACTTCCTCGGGGGTTGTGGCCGTTTCAACATTCAATTCAAGGGATGGAATCGGAAAGGTTACAGCCCATGCATTGCAAAGGGGCAGTCCCACAAACAACAGGACCGGGAAAACAATTTTCAGCATGGATATTGTTTTTATCATTGCTGCGGCCCTTCCGGTTCTGGTTGCGACGGTTTAATGTGAGGAGACCTGCCCAGCTTCTGCCCCAGGTAGTCGGAAAACTTGAAACCGGCGGTTTTATCCTGTTTGGCAAAATCCATATCTGTTTTAATAGATGTCAGTTTTGAAATTTGATTGGGTGTGACGCCGACAAGGATGGTTTCTCCCAGGACATCCACAAGGACCAGCTTTTCTTTGGGAGAAAGATGGTGCATGCTCAACACTTGAATATAGCTGCCTGACTTTTTATTGTTTGCCACTGATATTTTTTTAATAACATAAAATATCAGTATGAGCAGCGCCAGGACAACAAATAGTACAGAAAAAGTTCTGGCAAAGGCAAACCATATCTCGGATGTGGAACTCATTCTTCGGAAGCCAGTGATTTAACACGATCAATGGGGGTGATAACATCGGTAAGACGAACACCGAATTTTTCATTTACCACCACCACTTCCCCCCGGGCGATCAGTTTCCTGTTGATGTACACTTCAAGGGGTTCCCCGGCCAGCTTGTTCAACTCGATAATCGAACCCTGCCCGAGCTGAAGAAGATCATTCACCAGCATTTTGGTTTTCCCAAGCTCCACCGACAGCTCCAGGGGGATATCCAGAATAAAATCCAGTTCACGCTCCGCCTGATCGCCGGCCTCGCCAGATTCCGGATCTACACTTTCCTCTTCGATCTCTGTGCTTTCATTTTCATCGGCCATTTTTATCTCTCACAATCGGTTATAATTTTATCATTTACTTTAAATGCCTGAAATCCCCGCTGCACACCAACATAACCGGTCAGTTTCTGCAGCCCGTCCACATAACAGGTAAGCGGGTCGCTGGCATCATTATCCAATTGAATTACATCCCCTTCCTGCATATACAGCAATCGTTCTCCGGTAATCTCCGTTTGTCCCAGCTGAATTTTCAAACTCACTTCGGATTCCAGAATAACTTCACGGATCATTCTGCGCCAGTTCGTATCGATCTCTTCAGCTTCGGCCTGAATACCGGAAGACAGCTTATTACGCATGGGCTCAATCATGGAATATGGATAGCAGACAACCAGATTCCCGGCCGACTGCTCCAGTTCAATCTCAAATCTTGTAACAATGACCAGATCCGTCGGCAGAACAATGGCGGTAAACTGGGGATTCATTTCGGATCGAATCAGGGATGTTCTTACCGGTTCAATGGGCGCCCATGATGCCTCAATATTTTTCAGCACCGCCACAACCGCCTTTTTGATCATCACCTCTTCAATGGTTGTAAACTCTCTTCCTTCCACCCGGGCTTTGCCCAGGGCCTCGCCGCCAAAAAAAGTATCAATCAGGTTATATACCAGCTGGCTTTCCAAAACGATGAGTCCATGGCCTCTTAACGGCTCCATCCTGAAAACATGAAGACTTGTCGGGACCGGAAGACTTCTGACAAATTCTGAAAACTTCAGGGTATCAAAAGGGTTGGCACTGACATCAACGTTGGTTTGGAGCAGTGAGGACAGTGTGGCCCGAACCTCTCTGGATAACCGCTCGTTAATAACGTCAAAGGTGGGCATTCTTGCTCTGACAACTTTATCCTGACTGGTAAAATCATAAGCAATAATCCCTTCGACCGGCTCGAGTTTCTCCGTATCCGTCTCAGTTTCAATCTCTCCTGAGTCCAATCCGTCTAATAGACTGTCAACTTCATCCTGTGATAATATTTCGCTCATAATCCATCACTGCATTATAAAATATGTAAAGTAAATATTTCTAACCGTTGTCTTGGGAAACAGGGAGTTCATTCGCTTGAGCAACTCGTATTTCAAGCGGATTTTCCCTTCAGGGTTTCTTAATTCCAACCAGGTCATTTCAGAAACTTGTGTTTCAACAATCTGCCGCAGGCGCTCTTCCATGGAAAAAATTTGTTTTCGGAATCGATAATCCGTCAATTCCAAAGAGACATTCAAGCTGATCAGGCCCATTGTTGAGCTGGTTTTAAGATGTATCCTCTCAAATGGCGCCAATTCCACGATATCCTCAAAAACAATCTCCTGTTCCGGGTTCACACTGCCTTCTACAGCGGGTTGGCCGCTTGCAGGAACAACTTCCGGCTCTTTATCGTTGCCAAAAACAAAAATCATCAGCCCGACAACCAGTAAAACCAGCAACAGGGCTGCCGCACCCATAATAATCAAGACCTTTTTCGTTTTTAACTTATCAGGAATCTTCGCGGTTAACTTGGCAACAATCTGTTTTATGGACGTTTTTTTCCCGGGGACCTCTTCAGGATCATCATCTATTTGATCCTGGCCACTGTCATCCTGGTCCAAATCATCATCATCTGAATCCAAATCATCCAGAGAAGCCTCCTCCAAGATATCTTCCATGTCATCTTCGAGTTCTTTGTCCAGATCATCTAAAATATCGTCAGCCAAAACAGCTCCTGTAAAAAATATTAATTTTATTGATATATGGAAAAGCAATCCCTATGCCAAGCAGGATTGATATTTTTTTGATTCAGCGTGTTTTAGTGAGAAACACTGTTATACTGGTAAGTATAAAGAGTGTGAATTAATTTTGCAAAGGGTTTTATCTGGCAGGAAAGTGATCAGAATCGTGCTAATGAGTAGACCTGGCTGTCAACAAGGATTGAAAATCGTCAGAATGATGACGCTGCAACCCCATATCGAGTAGGGTGAGGTCGGTTAATTAATCCGGCCTCATCCCTCTCACAGA
>CAZLTD010000064.1:0-29934 GCA_964562385.1 uncultured Desulfobacula sp. | reverse complement strand
CCAAATAATTACATTGTATTTACTTGGTTGGGTTGTGTCAAGCCTTTTATACACAACGGTGAAGCTCACGGTCTGCCGTCCGGAGGCCGCCCCCCCCCATAGGTCAGTTGCAAACGCTTGCCATCTCACATTTTTAATATTTGAGTAAGAGTAATCAATGAAATGGAAGAAGATAAAAACAATACAATCATCCTTTTAATACCTGGAATATAATTCATTCTACCATGAGCATTTATGAAATCATTGAGCGTTTCACATCTAATAAAATCTTTAATAGGTTTCAAATCCATTGTACAAAGTGTGATGGGTAACATAAATGCAAATATACCCCAGAAGAAGAAAAAAAGATCTTGCCTCACGGTTTGAGCAACTATGATAAAAATAGGCATTCCTATGGTGCCATACAAAATTGAGGCTTTATATGATGGAAACTTCATAAAATATAGCTAACCATTGATTGTCAGATCAATTTACCTTGTGTGATTTTCTATCTAAAAGGGCTTGTTCCTCTTCTGCCGGGCATAGCTCCGCACTGCCGGTTACAAAAAGCGTCCAGGGTTTGACTTCTGAAAACAAAAGGCACTGGGTATCTATACAAAGAGTTCAGGGAAAAATCAATCAGGGTAAACCCTGATTTTTAATGAAATTATAGAGTTTTTTTAAAAAAAGGCCGGTTTTGCGTGGTGAACATCAAAAAGAGCGTGGAACCGGCCGGGTGTTGTCCACCACCAGGGTGACGGCTCCCCAGTTGGTGTCCACCCGGCCTCTGATCTCATAGGGTTTTCCATAGGACAGCATGTGGCAGAATTGGGCATAGGGCTTTGGGAAAAAGACCGTTTCCACGATTCCGGTTTCATCCTCAAAGGTTAAAAATTTCATGGGGTCGCCTTTTTTTGTTTTCACAACCTTGCCGGTGATCAGCCACCCGATCAGGGAGACGGTTTTGTTGGCACACCGGGGCAGATCTTTTGCCTTGACCGTGTTCAATTGCCTGACGGCCTCTTTGTAGAGCACAATGGGGTGGCAGGTGCATAAAAATCCCAGGGTGGAAAACTCCCGCCGAAGGCGGTTGACGGGATCTTCCGGCGGCAGTTTCGGCATGTCTGCCATGCCTTGATCCGGCAGGGCTGCCGTGTTGAACAGTGTGGGGCCTGTATTCTCCTGTTTCCTGTTTCTCCGGAAACCGGCAAAGGCCCACAGCAGGGCAGCCCTGTTAACGGGCTCTTTTGTGGGGGAGACAAGGCAGTCCAGGCTGCCGCTGTGGATCAGGGCCCGGATTTCATCCTCATGGGGTTTGACCCGGTCGTAAAAATCTTTTGGAGAAGAAAAAGCGTGTTGCGTCTGCTGCTGCACAATGGTTTTCATGGTGTTGACTGACAGATCTTTTATGGCCATCAGTCCCACCCGGAGTGTGAGACTGCTGCCCTGCCATCGGATACGGCTTTGATTGACATCCGGGGGAAGAATGGCAACCCCCAGGCGCCTTGCCTCGGACAGATAGGCAAAGGTGGAATAGAACCCGCCCTGGTTGGAGATGACCGCTGCCATGAATTCGGCCGGGTAGTGGGTTTTCAGATAGGCTGCCTGGAATGAGACCCGGGCATATGAGGCGCTGTGGGGTTTGCAGAACGAGTAGCCTGAAAAGCTTTTGATCATGTTCCAGACCCGTTGGATGTCCTTTTTTGATACGCCGTTGGCAAGAGCCCCGTTTGTGAACTGCGCCCGGTAATCCGCCAGCTGCTGATCTTTATCCTTTTTGGACATGATTTTTCTAAGCCCGTCTGCTTTGGCATGGGAGAACCCGGCCATTTTTACGGCTACTTTGGAGACATCCTCCTGATAGACCATGATGCCGTAGGTTTCATCCAGGATATTTTCAATAATGGGGTGGATGGGCTCCCACAGCCCGGTGTGAAGGCGCTTTAAGTATTCCTGGATAAACTCGTTGGCAGCCGGCCGGATAATGGAGGAGTGGATCACCACATGCTCAAAATCCCCGATTTTGGATTTTTTCTGCAAAAGTCGTGTGGCCGGGCTTTCAATGTAGAAACATCCCATGGTGTTCCCCTGGGCCACGTTCTGCTGGGTATCATAATCGTCCTCCGGGTCCTGGATCTTGAAATCGTTAAACCTGCCTTTTGCCTCAATCACACTTTGGATGCTGTCCCGGATGACGCCCAGGCTCCGGTTGCCTAAAAGATCGATCTTGACCAGGCCTGCCTCTTCTGTGGCGTCTTTTTCCCACTGCATCAGCGGCACCCCCTTGGGGGCGGTCTGGATGGGGACATAGGTATCAATGGGTTTTGGTGTGATCACCACACCGCCGGGGTGGACGCTCAGATAGCGGGGGGTGCCGGTCAGACGCTGCGCATAGGCCATGATCTGGGGCCAGGGCTGGGGGAAATCCATGAACCGGAATTCGGGTCTTTCTTTAATCCGGTGCAGCAGATCTGCTTCTGCCTCGTTGAGCTTCCAGAACCAGGGCAGGCGTTTGGAGACCTTGCCGATCTCCGCATCGGGCAGGCCGAACACCTTGGCCACTTCCCGGACCGCCATCCTGGGCTGGAACAGGATATGGCTGGACACCATGGCGCTATGATCTTTGAACTCTTCCAGCACCCAGTTTAGAATGTCATCCCGTTCATCCCAGGCAAAATCCACGTCAATATCCGGGGGGTCGGCCCGGTCGGGATTTAAAAAACGTTCAAAGTACAAATTGTATTTAATGGGGCAGACATTGGTGATCCCCAGGCAATAGGCCACAATGGAAGCCGCCCCGGACCCCCTGCCGCAGATCCGTGAGGCCCGCTTTACAATGTTCTGGACCACCAGGAAGTATTCGCAGAAATTCATCTGCTGGATAATGGCCAGCTCATGGTCGATCCTGTTCAGAACAGGGCCGGACAGGCTTTTTCCGTAGCGTTTCCGGGCACCCTGGATGGTTTTTTCATACAGCAGCCGGTCCGGCGGCACCCCTTTGTTCTCTTTTAACGGTGGCATGACAATGCCGAAATCAGGGCCTGAAAAGGATAGCTTCTCTGCCAGGGCATGGCTGTTTTTAATGGCCTCGGGCATAACGGCGAATCTGTTTTTGTAGTATTCGACCGGGGCCAGAAAAGCGCTTTTTGGCGCCATTTCCATAGGGGACAGCCGGCTGAGGCAGCTGTTTTTGTCAATGGCGCGCAGCATCTGGTGGATTTTTATATCTTCGGGAATGGAAAAGAAACTGCCTGGTGTGGCGACCAGGGGGATACCGCACCTTTTGGCTGTCCGGCAGAGGTCATGGGTCCGGGACAGGGGGGAACGGGCCAGGTTGACAGCCAGGTCTATCCCTGCGTCGTGCCAGTGCACCAGGAGGTCTGCATTGCGTGTCACCACCACAAGGCCTTTGGAAAATTGCAGCAGGTCATTTTTTAATGAGAATGTTTTATCCCGGTGGCGCCGGGTGATCATTTGGGTCAGATTGCTGTATCCTTCCCTGTTTTTGACCAGACAGACCGCCCGGTGACAGGTGACAGGATCGGTGATCTCCGCACCGATAATCGGGGTGAGCCCCTCATTTTTGCAGGCCCTAATAAAAGGCCACATCCCGCACAAATTGTCCGTGTCGGTGAGCGCCACAGATAAAAAGCCCCGGGCCCTGGCGTGCCGGCACAACGCCTGGACAGAGGCCGTTCCCCACATAAAGGAGTAATGGGACCGTGTGTTCAGCGCTATCATGGCGATATTGCATCCTGTGCCAGGGTCAGGGCCGGTGCGATGGCGGTTTTTCCGAATTTTTCCCGGATTTTGTCCATGACCGTCACCAGGTCTGCCTGCCGGGTCTCTTTAGTGCTGTGGGGAAACAAAAGGTGCTGCACTGCTTTGGGAACCAGTTTTTCACAGATGAGACGCATGTGGCGGATCCGGATTCTCCGGGTCCAGGTTTTTTCCAGCAGCCGTGCACATCGTTTGAAAAGGATTGTTTCATTGGCCGTGGAGGGCTTGATGGTCAGGCCGGCGCTTTTTTGAATCCCGTCCGAGTAGGAGAGGATGATTTTTGTGGCTGCGGTGTGCAGCTTTCGTGTGCGAAGGGTACTCCCGATATGGGATACCATCCGGTACAGGGCGGATCTAAGCTGGTCTGCATCGTTGGTGTCATTTGAAAATTCATGGTCTGCGCGGATCTGGGTGTGATCTTCGCTGAACCGGGTGACCGGTGCATGGTCAATGCCCCGGATGGCCTCAAATATAAATTCGGCCCGTTTATCAAAGGGTATGGATAGCTGCTCCCGGGTCAGGGCGCGTACCTGGGATACGGTGAACAGGTTGAATTCGTTCAGTTGTTTCAGCTCGTTTTTTTCAACCCCCGGGATCAGGCGGATGGGCAGCGGCGATAAAAAGGTCTCCTCCTCGCCCGGGGCCACGATATATTCCCCAATGGGTTTGACAATGCGTGTGGCCACTTTGGCGACAAGCTTGTTGGTGGCCACCGACCAGATGGGGTCCAGGGAAAACTGCTTTTTAAAGGTTTTTTTAAGCCTGTATGCCACGTCCACAGGGGGGCCGAACAGCCGGGAGGCCCCTGTGACATCCATGAAAATGTGACCGTCACTGTCCCCGGATTCAATGTGCGGTGTAAAGGCAAGGGTCTCTTTGAACAGATCTTTCATGGCCAGTTCATACCGGTTGAAGCTGGGTGGCAGGGTTTTGATTTTCTTATTTAACCGCAGCGCCCGGGCCAGGGACATGCCCTTTCGGATGCCCTGGCGGTATGCTTCATCGCTCATGTCAAAAATCCTGGCCCGTGGCGCCCCCTGGGGCGCAATGATCAGAGGGTAGCCTTTCAGGGCCGGGGCCAGGCAGGTCTCCACGGCCACGGCAAAATCGGCGATGTTGAGATGGATAATGGACCTCTCCATCGCTTATCTTCCATTCGCCGACCTTGTTATAAAAGCCGGATTGTTTCTATCGACCGCCCAGTTTTCCGGGTTTTCAGTAATGTAGTTTCGCATCCTGTTTAATTCATTCCCATGGCGAATAATTCTGTCATAGAACCGTTGTTGCCACATATGTTTTTTGAACGCTGGCAAAGATTTTTGTTTCACCTGTTGAATATAATGATTTGTGATGATTGATTTGAATCTCCCAATGATGTCTGACAATGTTGGCGTAGGGATGGGTCTTGTGCCCATCCGCGGTTGTATAACATCTATGTCCCTTTGGGGGTTGTGGGGACTTCTTTTTTTATCCTTAGAATGAACGTCTGGGTGGGTCCTGGCGCGGACGCCCACAAGGGGCGTCCCTACAATCTCAGCCGTATCCGACGATACAGGTTGTTTGTCCATTATTTGAATAATCCCATGCAGATGATTCGGCATGACAATGTGTTCGTATAAATGAATCCATGGATATTTGTTTGAAATCTGTTTCCATTCCCAATCGATCATTTGCCCTGCAATGTTTGTTTCCATTTTATCGCCAATTATATATCCAAATAACGGTTGGCGACCGTGCGTACAGACGGTGACAAAATAATATCCCGGTTTTGAATAATCATGTCCTGCTAATCGAATGGATTGGCAGTTGTATTTAGTTTCTTCAGTTTTCATAAAGACCACCTGTCAGTCCATCTTGCCATTTTTTTTATGCAACTCCAGCAATAATGCTATTAAACGCAATGCATTCTTGGGCGCCTGGCCCCGGACATGGTTGTTAAAATAGATGCCGCCGGCTGCTGCCTCGGGCATCATGGTGTTCTTGATGGTGGCGGCCCACTCTTTGAGTTCCCAGTCATTGTAATTGTAGTCGAACTGCTTTTGCATGTTGCCGGACCGCCAGCCTTTGGCGTTGCGGCCGTGAAACCGTATATAAAAAAGGTCCGGGTTGGTGACCACATCAAGGAAAGGGAAAAGCCCCGGAAGGTCGGGTTCATCCACGCTGACCAGGGTGACTTTGCGTCTTTCGAGTTCTGAAAAAACCTTGTCGTTGACCCAGGAGTCATGGCGGAATTCCACGGCCAGGGGCAGCCCTGCCAGTTCATCCAAAAGGGCGGCAAGGTAACTGCGCATGTCCGGGGTCCGCTTGAAATAGGGCGGCAGCTGAATGAGCACACACAATAGTTTTTGGGTCTTGATCAACGGCTCAATACCCTGCCGGTAGAGGACGGTCTCTTTTTGCCACTGGCCTTTTTTGATTTCGTGCGTCATGGTCCGGGTCAGTTTTGCCGCAAACCGGAAATGGTCCGGGACCTTGGCACACATCCGTTCAATGGCCGGAGCCTTGGGCATCTGGTACCATGTGTAGTTCAGCTCGGAAGTGGAAAACATCCGGGTGTAATGGTCGAGCACGTTGGCGGAATGGGTGCCGTTTGGGTAAAATCCTGCATCCACCCATTCGGCGTAGGAGTAACCGCTGGTGCCGATATAAAGCTGCGGTTCGGCAGAGGCAGCGGGTTTCATTGTTCTCTCCAGCCCTGGGGAGTGCGGATAATGCCGACAACCTTGCCCTGGATGAGGATGTCTTCAAACTCATAGTCCTGCGCCCGGAACTCCGGGTTTTCCGGCCGCAGTTCAATGTGGTCCGCGTGCAGGAAAAATCGCTTTACCGTGGCCTCTTCGTTGTGGATCAGGGCCACGACAATCTCCTTGTTGTGGGCATACTGCCGGGGCTCGCAGATGGCAATGTCCCTGTCGAGAATACCGGCATTTTTCATGGAGTCTCCCTGGATGTGCAGGGCGAACAGGTTCTGTCCGGGGTAGAGCTTGGCATCGACCAAAAGAGAGCCGTCCCATTCCTGCTGGGCATACATGGGCAGCCCGGCCGTGATTCGGCCGATGACGGGAATCTGTTTCTGGCGTTGCGTAATATGTAAATCCCCTGTATTATCCAGGATGTGCAAGGTACGGCTGTAGCGTCCTTCCCGGCGGATATAGGCCTTGTCCTCAAGGGCTTTGAGGGTCTGGGCAACCGCGGCATGGCTGATGTCAAGTTTACCTGCCGCAGCCCGGAGGCTGGGAGTGCTGCCGTTTTCCTTGATGTGGGCTTTCAGGTAGTCAAGTACCTTTTGCTGATTGTGGGTTAAAACGGGTCTCATAATTGTGCCTTTTTATTGTGTTTTTTACAGGGTACTGATTAATGCTTGGAATGTCAATATAAATGTAAATGCATTGTATAGGCAAAATGGATACAAGCGATAAAATGTATATTGATATGGTTAGACCATTTAAATTTTTTTATCGCTTTGCCCCCCAAGGCTTTATGACAACCGTCATGTTAAGAGGGGGGGTTTTAAGGGTTGACAACCTATATCATATGGGCTACAGAAAGCTACAATCAGGCTATAGAAGCGCTTTTTAAGCTGTTTGTGGGAGACAAAATTTTTAACGGGTTGGAAGAACTTAATGGCACAACTAGAATTAAAAAATGTGAGTGTAAGGTTTGGCGGTCTGCTGGCATTGTCCAGTTTGAGTTTTACCATCGGCAATGGTCGGGTCGTGGGACTGATCGGTCCCAACGGCGCTGGTAAAACAACCGTATTCAACGTTTTGACAGGCGTTTATCAGGCATCGGAAGGCGATGTGGTTTTTAACGGGGAAAGTATCCTTGGTAAAAGACCCTATGTTATCTTTGAAAAAGGAATCGCCAGGACATTTCAGAATATCCGACTGTTTTCAGCCATGACAGCGGTGGAAAATGCCATGGTGGCCAGACACTGCCGCTCTAACAAGGGGATCGTCGGAGCGCTTTTGAGAACGCCCTCCCAGCAGAGAGAAGAGGCATTCATTAGGGAGAAAGCCATGGAGGCATTGAAATTCATGGGCGTTGACCAGTATGCCGATACCGTGGCATCCAACCTGCCCTATGGTCTGCAAAGAAGACTTGAAATTGCAAGGGCCATTGCCTCGGAACCCCAGGTGCTGTTGCTGGACGAGCCTGCTGCAGGAATGAACCCTTCCGAATCCTCGGAATTGATGACGGACATAGCGCGCATAAAAGATCTCGGGATTGACGTGCTCCTGGTGGAGCATGACATGAAAGTGGTCATGGGCGTGTGTGATCATATTGTATGTGTTGATCATGGTGTAAAAATTGCTGAAGGTGATTCAACTGAAATTCAGAATAACCCAAAGGTAATTGAAGCTTATCTTGGTCAGCCTGCCAACCAATAACTTTAAGGAGGAAAGATGAGAAAGAGAGTTTTATCAATTATGGTAATGGGCCTTATTCTGGTTCCGTTTCTGTTTAGTGCGGTTTCTGCAAAAACCTTGAAAATAGGTTCCATGGGGCCTTTAACCGGCCCTTATGCAGCTGATGGTAATGATATTAAAAACGGTGTTTTGACTGCTATTAAAGTCATTGAAGACCAAGGCGGCATCCCGGGTTTTGACAAAATTCAGCTTTTTCCCCAGGATACAGCTTGTGACCCGAAACAGGCGGTTGCTGCTGCCAACAAGCTGATCAACCTCGAAGTGGTTGGTGTTATCGGTGCATACTGTTCTTCTTCCACGATTCCTGCTTCCGCGACTCTTGATGAAGAAGACATTATTATGATTACTCCTGCTTCCACACATCAGGATGTAACAGACAGAGGTCTTCCCTACATGTTCAGAATGTGCGGCAGAGACGATGCCCAGGCACCGGCTGCTGTGAAATTCATGAAAGAAGCCTTGAACGCTAAAACTATTTTCATCGTTGATGATAAAACCACCTATTCCCAGGGTCTTGCTGAAGGTGTTGCAAAAGCATCCAAGGAAATGGGTATTGAAATTGTCGGCCAGGATCATGTTAACCAGGGTGACAAAGACTTTTCCGCTATCCTGACCATGGCAAAATCTAAAGGCGCTGATATTTTCTACATGAGCCTGCAGAATCATTCCACAGGTAGTTTGATGGCGATTCAGGCAAAAAGAATGGGTCTTAAATCTCAGATCGTATCCCAGGATGCCATGTTCCATCCCAACTTCATGAAAGTTGCCAAGGCTGCTGCTGAGGGTATCTATGTGACTTACGGTTATACAGACAGAACCACTGATGCCTATAAAGCATATGAAAAAATATTCACAGCCAAATATGGCGAAATCGGCGCCTATGGTACCTATGCCTATGATGGTGCCATTGCTCTGTTAAAAGCCATTAAAGCTGCCGGATCCACTGATCCTAAAAAAGTGAAAGCTGCCATGCTTAAACTTGATTATGCCGGTGCTTCCAAGCATGTGAAGTTCGAGAAAAACGGAGACTCAGGATCATCTTACATCGCCTTTAAAATTGTCAATGGCGAATATGTTCCTTACTGGACTCCTGCAGACGGTGTTTTAAAATAAGAGTTGTATAATGTTAAGCCGTATGATGGATCCCGACAAAAAGGCAAAATCATACGGCTTTTGCATGCTGAAAACTGCGGACGGCCCGGGGGCTTTTTACCCGGGCTGACCGTAACAGAACATGAAAGCTGACATCTGGATTGGCAACGGGCTTTCGTATAACACAATTAGATATAAAGAAATAAAAAAAGAATGGATTATTTTATTCAGCAGTTAATTAACGGTATCACTCTTGGCGGCATTTATGCCCTGATCGCACTGGGATATACCATGGTTTACGGGGTCATACAGCTGATCAACTTCTCCCATGGTGAGTTCTTTGCCGCAGGCGGCTATGTCGGCGTTATTATTTTAAGCTATCTGGCGGGTCTGGGCTTCATGGAAACCCATCCCTGGATCTGTCTTGGCATGTCATTCCTGCTGACTATGGGGTATTGCGCGTTTCTGGCCGTTGGTGTTGAAAAAGTGGCATATCTTCCTTTGCGGCACCAGTCCAGGCTGGCGGCACTCTTGTCAGCGCTTGGGATGTCCATTTTTCTGTCCAATGCCCTGATGCTCACCCAGGGGGTTTTTGATAAACCATATCCCGGGGAATTGTTCAACGGCGGTTGGGAGTTTGGACTGATCAGTATCTCATATCTTCAGGTCATGATCGTTGTGATGACGGCAGTATTGCTGGTGGCACTGAATGTGCTCGTGTTCAAAACCAAAATGGGGATGGCCATGCGGGCGACAGCACAGGATAAGACCATGTCTTCTCTTGTTGCCATCGGCAGCAACCGGATCATCTCTCTAACCTTTGCCATTGGAGCCGGACTTGCAGCAGCAGCCGGTATCATGGTCGGGCTGTATTACGGGTCTGTCAGATATGATATGGGGTTTGTTCCGGGTATCAAGGCGTTCTCCGCAGCCGTACTCGGCGGTATCGGAAATATCACCGGAGCCATGTTAGGCGGCTTGATTATCGGTATGGTGGAAATATTTGGTGCCGGCTATATCTCAGGTCAGTATAAAGATGTGTTTGCGTTTATTATCTTAATCGCAGTGCTATATTTTAAACCAACAGGAATTATGGGTGTGAATGTCGATGATACAAGAGTTTAATAAGGTTTGGAAAACCTACGCAATAGGTATGTTATGGGTGCTGGGACTGTTGTGGCCCCTTCTGGGTATTCATCCTGACGGCACGCTCTCTTTTGAAAAAACCCTTACCGTCTGGGCTTACATCCTGGTTGCCTCCTTTGTCTGTCTGATTATCTTTGTTATGAACAAAAGCGGTAATTTGTCAGCGGTCAAAAACCCCATCAGTAAGGCATGGGCCGGCGGCGCCAGTGCAACCAGTGCTTTCCCTACATGGGTCTGGCTTTTAGGTGCCTTTGTCCTGGCGGTGATTTTCCCGCTGGTGACCGGCCGTTACCATCAGGATGTGGCCATTAATGTTCTGATCTATGTCTGCCTGGGGCTGGGCCTGAATGTGGTTGTCGGTCTGTCCGGGATGCTGGATCTTGGCTATATCGCCTTCTATGGTGTGGGTGCCTATACATATGCCCTGTTTAATATTCATTTCGGTATCCCGTTCTGGCTCTGTCTGCCCATATCCGCAGGGTTTGCACTTTTGGCAGCGTCTTTTGTCGGGTATCCGACGTTACGGATGCGCGGTGATTACCTGGCCATTGTCACCCTGGGATTTGGTGAGATTATCCGTATTATCCTTAATAACTGGATGTCACTGACCAACGGTCCCAACGGGATCATGGGAATCAAGCGTCCCGGTATCTGGTTTCCCTCTTTTACAGACGGAACCTTTACCTGGGAACACATGTGGCTGAAGAAGTTGTGGCTGCTCTATTTTGTGGCCTTAGGATTGGCCATTATCACCATTATCGGTGTTCACCGGTTGAATTTCTCACGGATAGGCCGTGCCTGGGAATCTATCCGGGAAGATGAGACAGCCGCTGAGTTGATGGGGGTAAATACATTTATCCTGAAACTGGCAGCCTACGCCATGGGCGGTGCTTTTGCCGGTCTGGCAGGGGCGTTCTTTGCATCTCGGATGAAGTTCGTCAGTCCCGAAAGTTTTACCTTTCTGGAATCTGCCATGGTTCTTTGTATGGTTGTTCTAGGCGGTATGGGATCGATCCCCGGGATTATCCTTGGGGCGGCAGCGCTGATTATCCTGCCTGAAGTCTTCAGGGAGTTTGAGTTGTACCGGATGCTGGCATTCGGATCGGTGATGGTGTTAATGATGTTGTTCAGGCCTGAAGGGCTTATCCCTGCCAAGCGGATGGGTACCCGATCTGAAGAAATGGAGGGATAAATGACTGAACCGATTCTTGAATTAAGAGATGTATATGCCGGATACGGCAGTATTAAGGCACTGAAAGGCGTATCCCTTAAAGTCTATCCCGGTGAAGTGGTTGCCATCATCGGTGCCAATGGTGCCGGTAAGTCCACGACGCTGATGACCATCTGCAATATTGTCAAGGCGGAAAAAGGCGAAATCCTGTACCAGGGCAATGTTATCAACAAGGTGATCCCTGAAAAACTCCCCACCATGGGGCTGTGCCAGGTGCCTGAAGGGCGCCGTATTTTTCCAAGGCTCTCTGTTATGGAGAATCTGAGGCTGGGTGCCTTTCACAGGAACGACACCGACCAGATCATGAAAGATATCGAGCATGCCTATGAGATGTTCCCGATTTTGGGAGAGCGGCGCAATCAGGAGGGTGGCACACTGTCCGGTGGTGAGCAGCAGATGCTGGCCATTGCCAGGGCGCTTATGACCAAGCCCACGGTGCTTCTGCTTGATGAACCATCCCTGGGGCTTGCACCGATTATCGTGCAGCAGATCTTTGATATCATCGCCAGGATCAATAAGGAAGAGGGCATGACCATCATGCTGGTTGAGCAGAACGCGAACCTGGCACTCCAGGCAGCCAGCCGTGGATATGTCGTTGAGACAGGTGAAATTACGCTTGAAGACGATGCAGATGCGCTTTTGACCAATCCCAAGATCAGGGAGGCCTATCTGGGCGAATAACAATGAGCACCTCTAATAATTGCCTTTTGTTCCGATTTCCGCGTTACAGGAAAAATTGAAGCCTCAAAGTATTGATCATACTCCTCCGGTTAAATTTTTCCTGCGCCTTGAATTCAAAACAAAATTCTAATTATTAGAGATACTCCAACGTTAATCGACTTCTGATCGAAGTCATCCATTCTTAATAAAAAAGCCGGTGCCAAAATGGCATCGGCTTTTTGTGTTTATCAATCCAGGTTAGGCCGGGTTAACATCCGTTCTCAACTCCCGTCGAGCCAAAACAGTCGATTGTTCCGGATTGCTGTTTTGAGAATTCTTATAACCTGACAATTTCAAAGGGCTGGCCGCAGTGTTCCATGAATTTAACCAGATCTTTTGAATTAATAGTTGTTGTGGCCGTGTTGACAATGGGATGGAAATTTAAAAGGTCGTGTTCCATCATCTCTTCATCAAGAATCACCTTTACCTTTTTGGCTTCATCATTGATTACGGCAAAGGGGGTGACAGCCCCCGGGATAACACCCAGGACCTCCATTAAAAGGTCAGGTTTGCCAAATGACATCCCCTTATGGCCGATGGTGTTGCCGACATCTTTTATCCGAATCGGTTTATCCGACAGCGTGACCACCAGAACCAGGTTCTTTTTCCGGTCTTTAAAAAACAGGTTTTTGCTGTGGACGCCGTCAATGCCTTCATGGTGAAGGTCCGCTTCTTCAACTGTAAAGACGGCAGGGTGTTCATGGTTGGTGTATTCAATGCCGATCTGTGAAAGTACGTTGAGAAATTCTTCCTGGGTTTTTATCATGATGTTGCATTACTCCTATTTGGGTTCAATGTTAAACAGGATGTCGTTTTCAAGATAGACCTGTTCCAGTTGTTTCTGATAATCAACCATCTGCTCTCCCCGGATATTGGCCAGTTCCTGTACCATGTACTGGATGGCGGCCAGCATGCCCGAGACATTCCCGATAAAGGGGATGGATCTTGCCGGTACCACAAGGGAGAGGTCGGCAAACGGGATCAGGGGGCAGATACTGCTGTCTGTAACGGTTAAAAGGGTGTTGCCGTTTCGGCGAACCATCTTGCTTAATTTGATCAGCTCATTGGGGTACCGGGATGTGGTCATCAGGATCACCAGGGCATCGGGCGGTGCATTGGTCAGCCAGTCCATGGTGGTGGTATCACTGCCCTTGAGGATGTGAACCCCGCGTCGAACCTTTGTCAGGGACCAGCCAAGGTAATAGGCAAAGGTGTATGACAGCCGGGAGCCGATAACATAGACTGTTTTGCATTTGTCCAGATGCTCGACAAACTGGTTCAGGGTTTCGATGCTGATGTTTTCGTACAGATATTTAAGGTTGTTCAGTTCCTCTAAAATTCCCCGATGAAGCCGATCTGTGCCTGGTTCTTTGATACCTTTGATAGCGGCTCTTTCAGGAAGCGACAATCCTGTGTTGACAAAATCTTTCAATGCTTCCTGGAATTCGGAATACCCCTTGTACCCGATGGTGCTGACAAACCGGACCACCGTGGCTTCGCTGGTGTCACAGGCTTCCGCCAGCTCTTTGGTGGTCATGAAAACCGCTTTTGAGGGGTTTTGCATGATATAGGTGCCAAGGGTCTGCGCCTTTGGTGTCAGGGAATCCAGTTTGTTTGAGATGTCGTTGATAACGGGGTGTGATGCCTTGTCATTCATGAATTTGCTGCCCTGTTCTATGTGTCATTTTAAAATGTGTATTCATTATATTAGTGTCTGGTTTTCTTCATTTTTATAATGGTTTATTAAAAAAACAGGAATGTGTCAAGTGCTGATGAAAGAAAAACTATCATTTTGAAATTAAAGTATTGACATGATTTATTTCATCGCGTAAGGATGATACTGGATAAGGTGAAAAATAAACAGCAATCCATAACTTTGTGAGAAGGCAAATGTTTTTTAAAAGCAAACCCATGTGGGGGAAAAAAACCAAACTCAAATCCAGTTATGATGTGGTGATTATAGGCGGTGGGCTTCATAGCCTGGCCACAGCATATTACCTGGCCAAAGAGCATGGTATTACCGATGTTGCCATTATTGAAAAAAATTATATCGGTTTTGGCGGGGCGGGGCGGAATACCGCTATTGTCCGGGCGAACCAGCGAACGCAGTACAATGTGCCGTTATATAAGGAAGCCCTTGATCTCTGGCCGGTACTGACAAAAGAGCTGGATTACAATTTAATGTTCAATAACTGCGGCAACCTCAACCTGATGCACAGTGAGGCTGCCATGAAAGCGGCCCGTATGACCATCGCCACTGCCCAGTTTCACGGAGTGGAGAGTCATCTCATTGACGCCAAAGAGGCCAAGGAACTGGTGCCGGCTCTGAATATCTCCGAGGACATTACTTTTCCGATTCACGGAGCCATGTTCCATCCGCCTGGTGGTGTTGTCCGCCATGACGCCGTTGTCTGGGGGCTTGCCAAGGGATGCCACAAAAAAGGGGTTGAAATCCACCAGCAGACAGAAGCCCTTGACATCAACACCCGAAACGGCAAGGTCGCTTCGGTGGTGACAAGTGAGGGTGTGATCAACACCAAGCAGGTGTTGATTTCAGCCGGCGGCTACTCTGCTGCCCTGATTTATGACATGCTGGGCATCAAACTGCCGATTTCCGTTCTGACCATTCAGGCCATGGTTACACAGCCTTTAAAACCGGTTATAGATCATGTTGTCTCCTCGGGTGCCTACCACTGCTATGCCAACCAGACACTGAAAGGCGAAATCGCCACCGGTGCCCATATGGATCCCTGGCCCAATTACACTACTCTGAATACCGCCTATTACATCAAGCATCAGGCTGAAGCACTGTCTGAATTTTTGCCCTGCCTGCGCGGTGTACGGTTTATGCGGATCTGGGGAGGTCTTGCTGATATGACGCCGGACATGGCACCGATTATGGACGGGAATGACCAGGTCGAAGGATTCTTTATGGATTGCGGCTGGGGATATTTCGGATTTAAATCCTGTTCTGCCGTGGGTAAATATATGGCTGAGTATATGGCAACCAACGAATGTCCGGACATGCTTGCCCCATTTAACTTGAAACGGTACCAGGAGCACAAACTCATGGGCGAAACCGCAGCACTGGTGAACTACAGTCCTGATAATTAGAATCGGACAATTTAAGGAGATCAACAATGGCATTAACAATCACGTGCCCGGTCTGCGGGAAAAGAAACGGATACGAGTTCAGGTTCGGCGGAGAGGAAAAAGGCCCCAGACCGGATGAAAAGGATCTGACACCCGAGGCCTGGTGCGATTATGTCCACATGAACAAATGTGTAGCCGGTGTTCAGGAGGAGTGGTGGTTCCACAAGGACGGCTGCGGCTCCTGGTTCAAAATTCACCGGGATACAACAACCAATCTTGAAGTCCGGGAGGATAAGAATGAATAGGTTGAGTCAATTGCCGACACTGAAGATTGATCCGGCACAACAGCTTGGCTTCATATATAAAGGCAAAAAAATGTACGGCGTCAAAGGCGATACCATTGCCAGCGCCCTGTTCGCCAACGGCGTAAGAATATTTGGCCGAAGCCTTAAATATCATCGTCCCCGCGGGCTTTACAGCCTGGACGGGGAATGTTCCAACACCTGCATGGAAGTGGACGGTGTTCCCAATGTCCGCTGTGAAAACACCTGGCTTGAAGAGGGCATGGTGGTCAAGGAACAGAATGTCAAAGGATCTGCTGAAAATGATATGCTGGGATTCTTAGACAAACTTGATTTCATGATGCCGGCCGGATTTTACTACAATATCATGCATAAGCCTGCTGCCATCTGGCCGCACGCCATGAAACAGATCCGGAAAACCGCAGGATTGGGCAAGATCAGCCCGGATCATTCCATACCGGGAAAATATGATGAGATTTTTCTCAACACCGATGTCTGTGTCATCGGCGGCGGTCCTGCCGGTATGAATGCAGCGCTTGCCGCGGCAGACAAGGGGCTTAGGGTAATCCTGATGGAATCCAGGCCCTGGCTGGGTGGTTTTTTTGAATACCGCAAAGATCTTAACAGCCGCGCAACAGAGCTTGCAAGGAAGGTGGAGGCCCATGCCGATATCCGTGTGTTCAAACACACCGCTGCCGTGGGGACATACAACAACAATCTGGTTACCGGATTTATTATCGGTACAGAAGATGATGTGTTTGATCAGCGCTACATTGAGATACGGGCCAAATCAGTTATTTCGGCTGCCGGTGCCATTGAGCGCCCCCTGCTGTTTGAAAACAATGAAAGACCGGGTGTCATGCAGACCGCCTGCGCATTGAGAATGGCCAAAACTTACGGCCAGCTGCCGGGGAAAAAAGCGGTGTTCTCCATTGGCCATGACTTAGGCCTGGAGGCCGCCATAGAGCTCCATGATCTGGGGGTGACCATTGCCTGTATCGCCGATATCCGGGAGGACGGCCAGGATCCTGCACTGCTTGAAAAAATTGCACGCCGGAAACTGCCGCTGGTGAAAGGCTGGGTTGCCTGTGAAGCCCATGGCAGAAAACAGGTGAAGAAAGTGACACTAAAAACCCTGGATGGTCAGATATCCAGGACATTTTCCTGTGATTTGATTGTTGCATCTGCCGGATTCACACCGGTCACGGGACATATTACGGTGAATCAGGGTACCCTGAAATACGATAACCACACCGGCTGTTTTCTGCCGGAAAAAATGCCTGAAAAGATGTTTGCCGCCGGCCGTGTCCTGGGATTGCAGGATGCCGGCAGCATAGAAGCCTCGGGTAAGCTTGCCGGTCTACAGGCGGCGGCAGTGTGCGAAAAGGCCGATGACGATGAGATCGCATCCGCAAAGGCTGCTTTGGATGCACTGCCGGGACCTGTCCGGGGAAGCAAGCTTGTCACCGCCCCTGTTAAAGGAAGAAAAAGCTTTATCTGTTTTGATGAAGATGCCACCATTAAAAATATCAAACAGGCCATTAAAAAAGGGTTTGATGTTCCCGAATTGATTAAACGGTTCACTGCCACGGGACTTGGACCCGGCCAGGGAGGCATTCCCGGCCATAATCTGCCGCTGTACGTGGCCAAATACAAAGGCCTGTCGGATGTGAATATCCGGCCTACCAATGTGAGGCCGCCGCTGGTGCCCACACTGATTGCAGCCTACGCCGGTGCCAACCATAAGATGTTTAAGATCACACCCATTGACGATCTACAGCGAAAAGACAAAGGTATCTTCAGGAACATCGGTGTGTGGCAGAGAGCCCGCTATTTTTCAGATGATTTTTCCTGCAAAGCGGAGATTGAAAATGTCAGGAACAATGTGGGGATGCTGGACGGATCAACCCTGGGTAAATTTCGAATCCACGGCCCGGATGCCTTAAAGGCGCTGCAGCGGGTTTTTGTTTCCGATATGTCAAAGGCCAAAGAAGGGCGCATCAAGTACTCGGCCATGTGCAACGATGACGGCTGTGTCATTGATGACGGGGTTGTGGTTAAACTTGCTGAGAACGACTACTACTTTACCACATCCACCGGCCGGGCCGGTCAGACCGTGGAGTGGATCCGGTACCATACCCGGTATGACGGATGGGACTTTGCCCTGGTAAACCTGACCGATGCAATGGGGGTTATCAATTTGTCCGGCCCCAATGCCAGGAAAGTTCTGGAAAAAGTAACCGATGCAGATGTCTCCAACAAGGCATTTGGATTTTCCCAGTACAAGGAAATCACCATAGCCGGCGCGATTCCGGTAAAGGCGATGCGGCTGGGGTTTGTCGGGGAGCTCTCCTATGAGTTCCATGTGCCGTCATCGTACATGAAAGCGTTGTGGAACCTGCTGAAAGAGGCCGGAAAAGAGTTCAATATTCAGAATTTCGGTGTGGAAGCGCAGAATGTACTGCGTATGGAAAAATGCCATATTATCCTTGGCCAGGAATCTGAGCAGCGCACCAATCTGCTGGATGTGGGTTTGGGATTCCTTTGGGACCGTACCAAAACAGAAGCCAAAACCGTGGGTGCTGTAGCACTTGCCCAGGCTGAATCCGATCAGACCCGTTTTAAACTGGTGGGATTCAAGATGGAGAATAACGGTCGGGCGCCTAGAGACGGCGCATTGATCGTGGATGACAAGGTGCGCGGATACATTGCCACGGCCCGGGACAGCTTTTCACTCAATGAAGCCGTGGGAATGGCCCTGGTGGAGGCACCGCTGTCAAAGATCGGCACCCGCCTTGAGATTTTCGAGGATGAATGCGGGGACGAGCGGATATACGGCACGGTGGTTGAAATGCCGTTCTACGATCCTGAAGGTAAAAGGATGAAAATGTAAGGATAAAATCATGACTGATATACAAAGAATTTCACCAATAACGTTCAGGGCGGTTGCACTGAAAGAGGAAAGCCAAGATAACTGGAACGTGGTGCTCAAATATAAAGAAGAGGGTACAGGAACCCATATTGTTGATTTAAGCCACCGGCCCCGGTTTGACTGCCAGTCGTCCGACCTTTCAAGCGTAAAGCCCTTTGGGATAGATCTGCCGGATACCCCGGGACAAAGCGTTATTGCCAAGGGCGTTCTGGCCAACCGCATGAACCGCACCCAGGTGTCGCTGTTCAACCTGGCCGGGGATGACACTATTACCATGCCGGAAGAAAATTTTTATACCGATGTAACCGAGGCCACTCTCTGCGTGGCGCTTATCGGCAAAGATGTCTTCTCTATCTGTGAGAAACTGACAGCGTTGGATTTTGCAGATCCGACAAAGCAGGTTCCGTTTCTTTTTCAGGGGCCGTTTTCACATGTCCCCTGCCAGATCATCACCTTGAGCCGGGAGGGTGACAATCCCGGAATTATCCTCACCTGCTCCAGGGGCTATGGCCGTGACATGAGTCATGCTATACTGGATGCAGGAGATGAATTTGGTTTAAAACCGGCCGGAGAAAACTATTTCACGGACTGGATCAATAATTTATAATCAGGCATCTGCCGACATTTTATGATTAAAGGAGAGAAAAATGAACAAAAAATATGATGCAATTATTATCGGTGCCGGTGTCATTGGATGCCCCATTGCCTATGAATTGTCCAAAATGGGATACAAGACATTGAATGTGGACAAACTTCCCGATGCCGGAGAAGGCTCCACCGCAGGCTCCTGCGCCATCGTAAGAGCCCACTATTCAACGGCTGATGGCGTGGCCATGGCCTACGAAGGGTTTAAGTACTGGCTGAAATGGGAAGACTATCTGGATAATGTTGAAGATGAAAAAGGCCTTGCCAGGTATATGAACACAGGCTCCATCCTGATTAAATCCCAGGGCCATGACTGGAAAAAAGTACAGAAAAATTATGATGAGGTGGGTGTCCAGTATGAAGAGTGGGACAATGATACGATAAAATCCAAAGTTCCGCCGGCGGATCTGCATGAGTTCTGGCCGGTGAGACGCCCTGAAGACCCCAAATTTTTTGATGAGCCTGAAAAGGAAGTGGAAGGTGCAATTTTCTGTGCAGAAGGCGGGTATGTGAATGACCCTGCCCTGTCGGCTCACAATATCATGCGAGCCGCCGAAGCCAAGGGTGGTGAGTTCATGTTCAATGCCGAAGTCGTTGACATCAGAAGTGAAGACGGCAAAGTCACCGGTATTACGCTCAAAGACGGCACACAGATCGATGCCGGTATTGTAGTCAATGTTGGCGGTCCCCACTCCTTTAAAATCAACCAGATGGCTGAAGGTGTATGGGAAGGCTGCAACATCAAAACAAAATCCCTGCGCCATGAAGTCATGTACTGCCCTTCTCCGGATAATTATGATTACCTCAATGACGGTTATCACATGTCTGACGGTGATATCGGCTGTTATGTCAGACCCGAAGTCGGCAATACCTTTTTGATCGGCAGTGAGGACCCGGATTGCGATCCCCAGGAATGGGTGGACCCGGATGAATTTTACGCCGGTAAAGGCGGCCACGGCAAAGATAATGTCCTGACTGAAGAGCAGTGGAAAGCCCAGTGCTACCGCCTTGGTAAACGGATCCCCTCCCTTGAGGTGCCCAATCAGCCTAAGGGTGTTGTGGATCTTTACGACTGCTCTGATGACTGGATCCCCATTTACGACAAATCCGATCTGCCGGGATTTTATATGGCCATCGGTACCAGCGGCAACCAGTACAAAAACGCACCGGTTGTGGGCCGCATGATGGCGGAGTTGATTGACGCCTGTGAAAAGGGCCTTGATCATGACAAGGAACCGTTCCAGTACCAGTTTAAGTTTATTGACCGGTCAACGGATGTGGGTTTTTTCTCACGCAAAAGAGAGATTAACTACAACAGCTCTTTTTCCGTAAACGGATAAAAAACGCTACGGTTGAGATAATAACCATCTGATTCCCGGGGTTCCCCCATCTTTACAACAGATGCAGGGCAGCCCCGGGAATTTGTTGTATTCCAGCTCTGAAATTGAAAAAAGCAGCGGCGTGTGATAATTTTATCAGGGTGTAATCGTAATAGTAACAGATAAAGAAAAAACAAATGAATATTTTTGTATGTGTCAAACATGTGCCGGATTCAGCTGTGAATATTACCATCAAAGATGAGCGAAAAATCGATGATAATATTGCTTTTCTTCTAAATCCCTATGACGAGCATGCATTGACAGAAGCGGTGAAAATCAAAGAGACCTCTCCCGGCTCTCAGGTGACTGCTGTCTGCTTAGGTGCACAGGATGCTGAAAAAACCGTCCGGTCGGCCATGGCCATGGGGGCGGATAAAGGGATTCTCATCGAAACGGCACAACAGCATGACAGCCTTGTAACGGCGCGGATGCTGAAAGCAGCCATCGATGTCGCAGGCGTACCGGATTTGATTTTTACGGGGAAGGAATCCATTGACGGTGAGGGCATGCAGACCATGTTCCGGATCGGGGCGCTTTACGGCTTTCCGGTGGCCACCAATGTGGTTCGCCTTGAAATAGACAATACAAAGGCGGTTGCAGACACCGAATTTTCAGGAGGAATGAAAAACAGGTATGAACTGTCACTGCCCTGTGTTATCGGGGCAGGCCGCGGGTTGAACAGCCCCAAGTATCCCACCTTCCGGGACGTGATGCTGTCCAAAAAAAAATCTGTTGAGGTGATGGCAGCAAAAGATCTCAACATCAAGGCCCCTGCATCGAAAATGGAGGTCATCCGTCTTGAACCCCTTGCCCAGAACCGGGAACCTGTGGAAATCACCGGGGATAATAAAACCATGGCCCAAAAGATTGTGGACATATTAAAGAATGAGGCAAAAGTGATATGAAAACAACAGCCGGCATCCTTGTTGAGCTTGAAAACGGTGGCATCAAACCGGCCAATTCCGGCGTGATTACCCTGGCCCGGAAAAGCAGTCCTGATGCACTTTATGCCATTGTGATAAATGGAGATAAAGAGACTTTGAATGAAAATCTGTCAGGGTTCGGTGTTGAAAACATTATTCATATGTCGCTGCCAGATGAGCTGTCTGACAATCCGGATGCCAGGGCCAGGGCGGTCGTTGACGCGGTAAGCCGGTTTGACATCACCGCGCTGCTGGGGCTTTGTACATCAACGGGTAAGGATATCCTGCCGCGCATCGCAGCCTTGATGGAGTCGCCTTTGGTGATGGATTGTGTGGATGTTGATCTTGAACAATCCATAGCCTGCACATCGCAATACTCAGGGAAAACCATGGCCACCATAAAAGTGACCGGTGCCGTATCTGTCTTTGGTGTGCGGCCCAATGTGATAGAAGGCAAGGAAAATCCTGTGTCCGCACGATCCCTGGACCATGATCCGGGCGTGATAAATACGCAGGGCATGACCGTTATAAAGATAGGGAAAACCGATGAAAATGCAGCAATCAGCCTGACAGAAGCCAACGTTATTGTATCAGGGGGCAGGGGGCTGAAAAACGGTGAAAATTTTGACTTGATCAAAACATGTGCCCGATTGCTCAGCGGCGCTGCCGGTGCATCCCGCGTGGCCGTAGACTCAGGCTGGGTTCCCTATGCCATGCAGGTGGGGCAGACCGGAGAAAAGGTCAGTCCCCGTGTATATCTTGCCTGCGGCATATCCGGATCGATTCAACATTTTGCCGGTATGAAGACATCCGGAATGGTTATTGCGATCAACACAGATGAAAACGCGGCGATTGTTGCGAACTGCGACTATTATGCCAAAGCGGATGTCCTGGAACTGATCCCTGAACTGAATCGGATCCTGGACCGTGGCTAGCAAAAAAAAAGAAGCGTTCCGGTTTCTAAATGACCTGGACGCCCGGGAATACCTGACCCTGTTCGATAAGTTTTCCGACGGTGTCATGGCCACCGATGCCCACGGCACCATCGTCTATTACAATGAGGCCATGTCGTCAATTGACGAGCTGAAAAAAGAAGATGTGCTGTCACGGAAAGTCACCGAAGTCTATGATCTGGACGATACCTCCAGCATTATCATGCAGTGTCTGTCACGCCAGTCTCCCATCCTGGACAGACCCATCTATTACCGTACCTGCATGGGGAAAGTGGCCAACACCATCCATAATGTGATGCCGATTTTTAATCGAAAAAAGATGATCGGTACCATCTGTTTTGTCCGGGATTATCAATCCATGGTGGCAACCATATCCTCCATGCCCCTTCCCGGAAAAGAGGAACAGTTTGACATTACATCGGTCACATTTGACCTGATCATTGGTGAAAACCCGGCATTCAAGGATGCCATCCATTCTGCCAGAATGGCATCCGGTACCCCATCTCCTGTCATGATTTTCGGTGAAACCGGCACTGGAAAGGAGCTGTTTGCACGGGCGATTCACAATCACAGCTCCAGACATGCCAGAAAATTTACCCCGGTCAACTGCGCTGCCATTCCGGAAAATCTTCTGGAAGGGATCTTGTTCGGGACATCCAAAGGCGCTTTCACCGGTGCTGTGGATAAGGCAGGACTCTTTGAGAGGACCAACAAGGGTACCATTTTGCTGGATGAGGTCAACTCCATGCCGGTGGGGCTGCAGGCCAAAATCCTGCGATCCATCCAGGAGGAGCGTGTCCGGCGGGTGGGGGCGTTAAAAGAGATTGGGATTGATCTGAAAATTATCAGCTCGGTCAACCAGGACCCCCATGTCAGTATTTCGGACGGGACGCTTCGTTCCGATCTTTTTTACCGGCTGGGTGTTGTGTTTATTCATATTGTGCCGCTTCGCGACCGTATGGATGATCTTGATCGGCTGGTGGCCCATTTTATTGAAAAGCACAATGCCGTTATGTGTAAACGGGTGAAACGGGTGTCCGACGGTGTCCTGGAGCTTTTTAAGCATTATGAATGGCCCGGCAATGTGCGCGAACTTGAGCATGTCATTGAGGGGGCCATGAACATCATCGGTACCGGAGACGTCATCCGCATTGAGCATCTTCAGACCCATTTTTCCAACTGGTCGGTGAAACCCAAACCAAAGCGGTTTAAAAGACGCCATGATGATGTAATTTCAGAAACATCCGACACCAGTCTGCCGTCCAAAAAAATCAAGCACGAAGAGAATATCATTAAAAACACCCTGGCGGAAAACAGCGGAAACATCACAAAAACCGCCAAGGTATTGGGTATTTCCCGCCAACTGCTTTACTATAAGCTTAAAAAATTTAATATCAGTCGAAATTAGATATCCCCGCCTCCCGGGCTAACCAAATTCCAGGACAGGCGGACCGAAAAGCGTGGTGTCCGGAACAATCCCCAGGCCCGGTCCTTCAGGAACATCAATAAACCCATTAACAATGGATATACCTTTTTCAGGATCATAGTGGGTGGTATTATAGGGTTGGGCCAGCCAGACCCCTTCGCAGATGTGATACGGTACTGTGGCGCCTAAATGAACGCATGCTGCGGCAATAATATCCCCGCCCCAGGAGTCGTCACAGGTCATGGGCCGGTTGGTGGCACGGCAGACATCCCGGACCGTCTGCATCACTGAAATACCGCCCAGACGGGTTACCTTTAACCCAAACCCGTCAGCCAGGCCGTCATGGATGGATCTTAGGACAATATCAAGGGACTCGGTATTTTCATCCAGATATATGGGATGGTGAACCCGCCCGCGAAGAGACAGGTTTTCATCATATGTGCTGCACGGCTGCTCAAGAATCATGTCTATATCCCGGCATGCATTAGAAAAGGTGACGGCATCCCGAATGGTCCACCCCCGGTTGGCATCCCCTGCCAGACGGATTCCCGGTTTCAGAACCCGGGATACCTTCAGGACCGCCTCAATGTCCTGTTCAATGGGGCGGCCGCCCAGCTTGATTTGAATTCTGGGATAGCCTTCATCTATTTTTTCTGTCGCAGTTTCCCTGGCCTCATCCGGGGAACAGACCCCGATGGAGTAGTAGGAAGGCACTTTTTGCCGAACCGCCCCTCCCAGAAGATCACACACCCTTGCATTATAAGCCTTGCCGCAGATATCCCACAGCGCAATATCAACCGCAGCCTTGGCATAGGCGTGGCCGTTGAGCGCATTGTCCATGGCCTGGTAAACATTTCGTATCTCAAGGGGGTTGGTGCCGATCAGGTGCGGCCCCATCTGTTCTAATGCTGCCCGGGCGCCCAGAGCATGCTGGGGCTGGTAGACCGGCCCCACAGGACAGGTTTCACCATATCCTTTAATACCGGTGTCAGTGATGATCTCAACAATAGTGGAATCAAAATGGGTGAGGGTTGTGTTGGACATTCTATAGGGTTTCCCCTTGATGGCGGTGTTGTATTTGAATACACGAACCATTGATATCTTCATGGCATCAGCCTCCGGCAAGGGGTCCGTAAAGCGTCAGTGTTCCGCTTTTATTAATAGGGGTGTCCATATCCACTCTTCTGCTTTTTTCGCCAGTCCCAAAAGATGCCATGGGCACGAGCAGCGGGTTGATATTCTGGACGATCAAAATTTCATTTACCGTGATGCCCGGATCAACCTTTATCTGAGTTGTTTCAGACCGGGGTGCAGCACTGTCCCGAAAGATTGAGAGCAGGCTTTCAGAAAGGGTTACGGTAATGGTAATCATTTTAGGGGCTCAAGGTTGAATTTTTCAAGCGTTTCCCGGGTGGGTATCCCGTTTTCATCCCACCCCCTGGCCGCATAATAGCTGTCCAGCATCTCCTCGACTATTTCCATGCTCATGACATGTCCCTTATTGGGACCGCTGGGGATGGCTTCTTGGGTAAACCTGGCCGGAGGATAGTCCTGTTCTCTGCCGAAACCGGGAATCTCCCTGGCATTATACATCCGGTTCAAATGCCATATCTTTTCAGACAGCGTTAAAAGGTTTTTTTCAAAATCAAGTTTTTTGCCGGTGGCGCAGTAATACAATTCCTCGTAATACTTTGTTTCCAGTCCGATCTCCATATACTGCAGACGACAGGTGCCCAGGATATCAAATGCCGGCCGCAAATGCTGCGACTTTAAAACAAGGGGGACCACATTTTTATGATCCGCTTTGGGGATTGTTTTAAAGTCCGCCCCGCCGGAAATCAGGTCATGGACATTGGCATCCTTATCGCCGCCCACAGCCGTGGCCACGTCAGATCCCAGAACCCAGCACCTGGCATGGTGCGCGCCCACATCCGCCGTCATGTACCCCAGCATCATCCCAGGGGCATTTCTGGACTCATAACCGGTCCATTCCAATCCTTTGACATGAATGGCAAATTTGTCAGAACCGTGCCCGATAACTTCGGCGGCTTTTTTTACCCCCTGGGCCAGAACATCACCAATGCCTTCCCGCTTTGCAATGATATTCAAAATATGGACAATGGAATCCAGATCTCCCCATTTGACATCCACGCCCATTTGCTCTCTGGTGATCAACTCTTTTTCAAAGCATTCCAGGGCAAAACTGACCACGGCACCGGCAGAACAGGTGTCCAGTCCCAGTTCGTCACAGACCCAGTTGGTATGGGCAATGGCGTGAATATCCGTCAGCTCGCAGTTGGACCCCAGCAAAGACAGGGTTTCATATTCAGGCCCTTCCACGTAGACCTTGCCCAGATGGGTTTTGGCCAGACCATATTTGCCGCAGGGGATCGGGCAGGAAAAACAGCCTTTGTCAGTGATCTTCAGCTCTTTTAAAATGGCCCTGCCGTTAATCTTGTCCGCATAGTCGCAGTTGGAGGTTTTAAAATTCCGGGTGGGCAGTGCGCCTACGTCGTTGCACCAGTTGGTAATCCCGGCAGTCCCCTCCGGTGTCCATCCGGTAAACCCGGGCTTTTCCCGGCACGCCTGAAAGGTCTCTTTGCCTTTTTTAAGCAATCCTTTGGGATCAAACACCGGTATGCTCTGGGTCCCCCGGACCGCCATGGCCTTAATGTTCTTGGCGCCGAGCACCGCGCCGATGCCGGTGCGGCCGGCCTGGCGGCCGAAGTCGTGGGAAATACAGGCAAAGTTGACCCGGTTTTCGCCTGCCTGGCCAATGGTGAGGATCTGGAAATCATCACCCAGCCGCTGTTTGAGTTCTTCTTCCACAATAGTGGAGCCCTTGCCCCACAGATCATTGGCCGGCCGTATTTCAATGGTGTCATTATCAATGAAAATATAGGAGGGAGTTGCGGCTTTTCCTTTGATGATGGTGACATCGAAACCTGCATATTTCATATTCACCCCGAAATGGCCCCCCATGTTGGAATCTGCGTACCCTCCGGTGGCAGGGGATTTGGTGCAAAAATGGGTTTTGCCCGATGCCGGCAGAAACAGTCCGCTTAAAGGTCCCATGGCGATGATGAATCGGTTTTTCGGGTCAAAGGGGTCAACCTTTGGCGGATTTTCATCATAAAGAATTTTGGCAGTGAAGCCGCGGCCGCCGATATAATCATCGACCCATTCTGGGTTTAACGGTTCTTTTTTAACGACACTTTTGGTCAGGTCTATCCGTAATGTGTGACCGGCATATCCATATAACATGATATTACTCCATTTCTCAGGAAAAAGTTAAGGCATCCCTGGGGCAGACCTCGGCGCACTGCCTGCAATCGATGCACTTATAGGGTTTGCGCTCATCCACCTTGATGACACTAACCGGACATGCTGCCACACATTCAAGACAATTGGTGCAGATTTTGCGGTCAATGCGCCAGGTCTGCCCTTTCAACTGAATGGCCCCTTCAGGGCAGGCGTCGGCACATTGTCCGCACTGATCGCAGATATCTACAAAATATTTTCCCGGCACGGGAAATTTCCCATATACCGTTAAAAAAGCTTTTGAAGGGTTGACCTTTTTCAGGTTTTGCAGCGAGCAGACCAGTTCGCAGGCCTTGCAGCCTGAACAGGTCTCATTATTGAATTGTAACCCCATTCCCATCCCCTGTTTTTGCGATGATTTCCACACCGGTGTTTTTGTTGCAGGATCTATTACTATGTCATTGGTTAAGCCCCTGCCCGGAATTGGGCAGGGGCCATTCAGCATTTATTCTATTTCCTTTTGATTCTCATTTCACGACCAACTTAGTTGGCTGCAAATTTTCGAAACCGTATTTAGAGAATCACTACTTTTCCTGTATAAGCCCTTTACCCTGGTAACCGTATTTGTGTTCATGGTTGAGCCCTAGAAAAAGGCTGATACACATCACCAGCATGATACAGGTAAAAGGCAACCCTACGGTGACGGCCGTGGCCTGGATGGCACCCAGGGCGTCGGCTCCTCCTCCGATCAGAAGGGCCGCAGCAATGGCGCCCTCCATGGTGGCCCAGAAAATGCGCTGGGTAACCGGGGCATCCAGCTTACCGCCGGCAGTAATGGAATCCACCACCAAAGAGCCGGAATCAGAAGAGGTGACAAAGAAAACCAGGACCAGCACAATACCTATAAATGAAGAAACTTGCGTCAACGGAAGATTCTGAAGCATCTGGAATGTAGCCAAAGAAACTTCGCCCAGCCCCTTTTCAGCCAGGATACCAACACCGTTTTGAATCTGGTGAAGGGCATTCCCGCCAAACGCCTGCATCCAGACGATGCTTAAAAGCGTCGGTACCAGAAGGACGGCGGTGAGGAATTCACGGATGGAGCGGCCTTTGGATATACGGGCAATAAACATGCCGACAAAGGGAGCCCATGAAATCCACCAGGCCCAGTAAAATACGGTCCAGCCTTTGTAAAATTTTTCATCCGGCCGGCCGATCCAGTTGCTCAGTGGAAAAATATATTCGATATAGGATGTGGTGGTGGTAAAAAGCCCTGAGAAAAACTGGGCTATGGAACCTGCCAGGATGACAAAAAGCAGCAGCCCGACAGCCAGACACATATTAAAGTTACTTAATACCTTTACCCCTCCCTCAAGTCCGCGTATAACAGAGATGACGGCCACCATGGTGACGCCCACAATTATAGTAACCTGAAGGGTGATGCTGTTTTCAAAACCGAATAAAAAGTTTAGACCTCCGGCTGCCTGCTGGGCGCCGAATCCAAGTGATGTCGCCAGACCGAAGATGGTGGCCAGAACGGAAATAATATCAACGACATGCCCCATACCACCCCATGCGCGTTCACCCAGCACCGGGAAAAATGTAGAGCGGATGGTCAAGGGAAGCCCTTTATTAAATGAAAAAAATCCGAGTGCAAGGGCTGTCACGGCATAAATGGCCCATGGATGAAGCCCCCAGTGGAACATGGTGGCGCCCATGGCGGCCCGGGCAGCCTCAGGCGTTTTTCCGGCAACGTTCAACGGCGTTCCCCACCAGTCTGTGAAGTAGGCAACAGGTTCTGCAACACTCCAGAACATCAGACCGATACCCATGCCGGCCGCAAACAGCATGGCGAACCAGGAGGGTCTGTTAAATTCAGGTTTGGCAGCAGGACCGCCAAGCCTGATTTTGCCGAAAGGTGATACGATTAAAGCAAGACAGTACAGAACAAAAATATTGCCGGCAATCATGAAAAACCAGTCAAAATTCTGAATCGTCCATCCTTTGGTGCCGTCAAAAATCTTTTTGGCTGCCACCGGATTAATCAATGTGGCGACGATGAAAATGATAACCAGTGCGGCAGACACAAAAAAGACAGGGTTGTGCATATCCATCCCCCATCTTCTTATATTGTCCTGACCGACTTTATAGTCAGTGTCAAACCTTTCGCGACTCATGTAAACCCTCCCCTTATGTGAAAATGATTAATACAGACCCTTTACCCTGTTATAAAACCAGAAGGTCAATCTTTTGTTTCCTTATCAGCAAGGGACCGTTCATAAAGGGAAATCGGGTCATCAATGAGATTCTTACTGTCGACAGTTCGGAACTCATTAACTCCATGCGTTAGGATTTCATTAACGCATAATCCCGGCATTGTCAACACCCTGCCTAAAATAATTATGCAGGTCGCCTGAACCTTGTCCGGCCCGGATTGGAGGAGCAGCCGCTGCGAGTCGGGAACGGCCGGTATGATCACAAAAAAATGTTTGTGTGAAATTTAGCCCGTAAAATTTCTAAGACTGCGGCTAAACCGTTCTATCTTCCAAAAAGCCTTGCCGTGTTTTTTATTGTTGGTGTGAAAAATTTGTGGTATAACCGTGCCAATGTGTTCTGTTCAAAAACAGTTTGGAACGTTGCCA
>CAZLTD010000063.1:0-30629 GCA_964562385.1 uncultured Desulfobacula sp. | reverse complement strand
CGGGATTCTCCCGGCTGGGTTTGCCCGCCATGCCGGGCAAACAAAAAAGGCCCGGCAGGGTATCCTGCCGGGCCTTTTTTAAAAACATATCATATGGCACTTAGAAATTAATCTGCCATTTTGCACCGTAATAGGTGATTTCATCCTGGCCGCTCTGTTTGTAATCGACCCGGCCGATTTCAGGCACGATATAGACACCGGGTGCCAGTGTAATGGGGGCCTGGACATAATAGGCCATCACATCATCTTCATCCTGGCCGTCGAGTTCCGTTCTCTGATATCCCACACCGGTTTCAACTGAGAACATGTCATTGATTTTATAACCTGCAACCAGTTCATATCCACTGGCTTCATTGTCAAAAACCTGTGTGCCGTTGAACATTGCATGTCCTTTTCCGGCATCTGTGCCGCTGACATCTGAGGATACCATGTTGCCGATATTCTCCCCTGCAAAAACTTCACCTTTCAGATATACCGGGCCAAATGTCGCGCCGGCGCTCACAACACCGATATAGGAATCCACATCATATTGATCGTTGATTTCAAAGGCATTGTAGCCGGCTGCAACACCAAAGAACCAGTTATCCACTGATATTTTGTACTGCATTTCTATAGCCGGCATACTAACCTCGCTACCGGTGTCAACCAGCGCAGTGCCGTTCCAGTAATTTGAATCTGTTGCAACGGCGGCAATCTGGAAGTCGCCGAGCACCAGTTTAATCTGGGCATCACGTCCGGGGTATGGTTCACCCCAGCCTGCAAGGCCGTTATCAGACCCATATACCTGATTTGAAACCGGCATGTACAAAGGGGTGTAGTCCTGGCCAACGGTCAATTGGCCAACACCAAAATCCCAGGTTCCGTAAAGCAGGCGAACATTTGCATTACCGTCAGAGGCGCCATACTCAAACCGGCCGCCCACCTCGTCACTGACACGGACCCTGGCGCCGATCCGGGAGTTCCCCTGCAGGCTTTCACTAAAATCGGTGGTATTGTTAAGATCGGAATCCGTAATAAAGGTTTGAACCCGGGCGGACCCATAAAAATCCCATTCTGATGCATTGACGGACATCGAGATGAGTACAATGGCTGCAGCAACAATCATTATCCTGAACTTTTTCACTCTTTTTTTCTCCTTTTAAAAATCAAGTTTCGTTGTATTGGATCTCTTCCATTCTGGATGAGTATCCGGTTGTTATTTTGGATTTCCGTTTAAACCAGTTAAACGTTCAAACAAAAATACTTTTTGTTTGAACGTTTGTCAATATGAGAATTTAATCTTATTCACATTTTTTCAGATTGATAAGACATGGGGCCTTGCTGCACCACCGTGAAGAACGAGAACACTTACCGGGATATTCCATAAGAAAATCCCATTGGACATGGAAATTCATTTCATAACAAAGGCACACAACGGTGTGTTTCATAAGTGACGAGCACCTGAAAATTTTATTGTATTTATTTGTGGTATGCTCTTTGCAATGAATGTTGTACAATTTGGTTATTTTAAAACATCCGAAACAAGACCGATGCACCTTCATTTTTCAAGGCCGGAAACGGCCGGAAGCCGTCTGATATGATAAAATTCAAAACATTGCAGGGCCGCCTTGTTGTTCTTTTATTGATTCCTGTGTTTTTCATTGTCCTTTTCGCCGGTGTGGCCAGTTTTTTCTACACCCGGAACATCATGCTCCGGCAGTGGAACGAATCCGCTGTGCTGAAACTTCAAAGAGCGGCTCACAACCTTGAAATGCAGGTATCAAAACCAGTGGAATTTTTGGAAGCCTTTTACAAGACAAGCTATTACGGGAACCGGAACCAGTCCCAAAAACAATTGATTGAGGCGATTGCCTCCCTGGAAGGAGTGATCCGTGTCGGCTACACCCACCTTCAAACCGATTCCAAAAAAAGGACACGGCCAAACCCAATGCCCGGAGCAGAACACGAACAGATGATGTTCCGCCATTCCCGGATTTTAAACATCACCGAGCCTGCGTACAACTCCGATGCCGGCCAGAAAACCGTTAAACTTGTCCTGTCACTGACGAACGCGTCTGACCGCGTGGTGGGGAATCTTGAAATTGTCATGAGTTTTGAATTTCTGCTCAGGGATATTTTCAATCTTGGCTGGTGGCAAAGCGATGTTGCCTGCATTGTCAACAGCGAAGGCCGATATATTGTCCACACCAACATGTCCATGGAAGGCCGGCGTTTTCTGGGGGGAACCGGCAATGCCATTGAAACCGCCGTGCTCACGCAGATGTCCTCAACACCCTTTGGAACCGTCAAGTCCAAAGGGCATCCGCCTGAAGAGGTTGCCGGATTCCATCAGCTTGAGAACATACCCTGGACCATCATTCTCTTTGCCGACGGGGAGAAAATTTTTGATCCCATTATCCGGTACAGAAACGCCTTTGCTTTGGGCAGTTTCCTTCTAATCAGCGTGATTCTTATTCTGATCCGTTTCCATGTCGGGAAAATTGCCGATCAGATCCAGTTGATCTCTAAAAATGCCCGGAACGTGGCCAAGGGAGAATACGGTTCACCCATCCAGCCCAAAAGCGGTGATGAAATCGGCCGGTTGATTCTCAGTTATAATGCCATGGTCAAGGGGCTTGAAGAACGCGATTTCATCCGGGATTCCTTTGGACGGTATGTCGACCCGGATTTTGCAAAATTTCTACTGGAACAACCCGGTGCCGGAGAACTGGGCGGCCACCGAAGAGACGTGGTGATCCTGATGTCGGATATCAGAGGGTTTACCGCACTTTCCGAAACCCTGAGCCCTGAAGTCATCATCAGCGTTTTAAACCAGTATTTCTCACATATGATCAACACTATCCAGCAGCATAAAGGCATTATCGTGGACTTTTTCGGGGATGCCATCCTGGTGTTTTTCGAGCCCCTGTCCAACAGCCTTCCAGACACCATGATAACAGGTATCCAATGCGCAACCGCCATGCAGGATAAAATGGACCGGTTTAATGCAGACATGGATACGAGACATCTGCCCCGGCTTGAAATGGGAATCGGCATCAATGCCGGCCCTGTCGTTGTCGGCAACATTGGATCTGAAAAGCGCGCCAAATACGGAATTGTGGGATCAGCCGTCAATATTACCAGCCGTATCCAGGCAAAGGCCAAGGCCGGTGAAATCCTTGTATCAGAACCCATAAAAAAGACGTTAAAAGATCAAATCCGGGTCAAACACTCTTTTAAGACCGACCTTAAAGGTGTGGATGGTACCGCCAAATTGTTTGCCATCACGCAATAGTGGTCTTTCCTTTTTATCTAAAACAGGTATTTATCCTCTGGATTAGCAATTTAATCCGGTGTGTATTTTTTACCCAAATATGAACAGTGGCTGTAGAATATTCTACAACCACTGTTTTGTCTTCCAGGCACACCTGGCACACACTGAGCCTTAATTTGTTGGAATATCAGCTCCTTGCACTTACCACAGACCCGTGGCACACCCTGTGCACTATGCTCTTTTTAGATTAAAGCAACGCTCAGGCGTTTTACCCATTTTAACAAAGGCAACAGACCATGAAACGAATCCCGCGATTGACAATATTGCTTTCCATTGGATGGGCTTTTTTTATAGCCCCTCCAATTCATGCGCAAGAGGCTATGTCTTCTGACGTGATTGAAAATCGGCTGGCAAAACAGCTATATTTATCGGATCTGTTAAAATATGCGATTTTAACAAACCCGCAGATTACCGTTGGAAAGGAATCATGGAAGATCAGTATCGAAGAGTACCGGATCAAAAAAAGCTACCCCGACCCCCAGGTAATGACCACTTATTACCCGTCCCCCATTGAAACCCGCCTGGGTCCCCAGGAGTGGAACCTGACCATTTCCCAGACCATTCCTTTTCCCGGAAAACTTGACCAGCAGGGACAGATCCTTGAAACCGAAACTGAAATTTCAAGACTGAAACTGGACAGAACCATTAAAACCATCACGGCATCCATTACAGCATCATTTTATGAGCTGGGGTATATTCAGACAGCGATCCGGATTGCAAAACGCAATTACAACCTGGCCGCAGAGCTGTTGAAAATTGGCACCAATGCCTGGGATGACAACAAGGCCCTTTTTTATGATGTTTCAAAGGCACAGGCGCAGCTGGCACAGATCAAATATGACATCCTGCTGCTTGAGGAGCTGGCGCTGTCTGAGAAAGCCAATCTTAACGGTCTGCTAAACAGACCTCCCAATGCAGATCTCGGGGATATACAGGAACCGGCTTTAAGGGAAGTAATCCACGATATCAGCGCTATCCATGATCTTTCCCTGAAGCATCAGGAGGATATCTTAATTGCCCAAAAAAAAGTGGAAAAATCCGAAGAAGCCATCCACCTTTCCCGCTTTAAGAACCGGCCTTCATTCAAGCTGGGTTTATTTTATGCATCCATTGGCGACCCTGATGTTGCATCCCCGCCGCCGGATGCCGGCAAAGATGCCGTTGGAATCCAGTTCGGCCTGAGTATTCCGATATGGACCGGGAAAAACAACAGCCAAACGCAAAAAGCACTTGCACAAAGACAGAAGGCAAAAGCCGAGAAACAGGCCATTGCCAACCAGACAAAAGCCCGGATCAGCCGTCTCTATTTCAAACTCCAGAATTCAAAAAGGCTGATCTCCCTGTATAAAAACGAATTGATCCCAAAATCCATTGTATCCGTTCAAACCGCTGAAACCTGGTTCCGCCAGGGCGACGGCAGTTTTTCCGATTTCCTTGAAATCCAGGCAACTGCCTACAATTTTCAATTATCCCTTGCCCGGGCAAAAGCGGATTACGGAAAAACCCTTGCCGGGCTGGAACAGATGACCGGTACCCTGCTGGACAGGGAAGTTGCAAAAACAAAAAAGGAGGTCCGGTCATGAAAATCAAACTGATATCCATCCTGCTCCTTACAGCAACTGTTACATCCCCCGGTTACGGTGACTATAAGGATTTTCTTCAGGAACTTGAAACCTATTCGCCGCCCCCATTTTTTACGCAGATGAGCCAATCCCCCATTCCGGACAAAGCGGTGTCAAACAGAGACCAACCACCGCTGCCGGCGTTCGCCCATATCAAACAGCTCCGCCAGGACTATAAAGAGCTGTTAAACGCCGAAAACGGCATCCCGTTCCTGGGCAGTAATGCCACCCCTTTATACGAGCGGATTGCGGGCATGGCCGCTGATGCTAAAGCGGTGCAGGATCGCGTGGCACAAAGGATCGTCCTTGAAGAGATTGAAATCCTGGCGGCCTTAAGACACCCGGCTGTTCTATTGGCCCAAAAAAAAGTTTTGGCACAGATCGAATCCTTTAACCAGGTCATGAATCTTGATGACAATCTTACGCAATACAGCGCCTTCACCCGGGGGATCAACACCCAGGCGGGCCCCGTCAAAATGAAAGACAGCATTGCCGCAAAATATCCCTACCCGGGTCTGACTTCTCTCAAGGGAGCGGTCATCCGCCATGGGGTCGACATCCAGTTGGAAAAAATGGAGGTCACCCGCCGGGATGTAATTACAAAACTTAGAAACGCCTATTGGAGCCTTGTCTATGTCGACGCCTCTACACAGATCACAAAAGAAACCATCATCGCCTTTAACCGGCTGAAAGATGTCGCCACAACACTATACAAAAGCGGGCGGACAAGTTTCCAGGATATGATCAAGATCAATATAAAAATTGCCCTCCTCAAGGAGGCATTGTTAACCCTTGAATCAAAAAAAGAAAATATCCGGGTAGCTATTGTAAAAAACCTTAATCTTCCGGCCGATCAGACCATTGGCAGACCCGTGGTTAAAACCGGTTTTAAAAAAATCGACCCGCCTGAAGCCCTTTTCCAGGTAGCCAGAGAACACCGGCCCGAACTCAAAATTCTCCGGGCGTCGGTGGCCAGGACACAGACAATGATTGAGATGGCCGAATCAATGATTATGGCCCCCTTTTCTCTTAATCTCTCCTTAAACGAGAACGATGCCGTCAACACAGCCGGAACCGGTGCCCCAAAACAGGCGTTCCCCGAAAAAACCATGGCTGCCATGAAAAACAATCTCCCGGCCAGACCCTGGTACGGACTGGATGACCCATGGCTGCGGCAGACCCGGCATAAACTGGCGGGCTTGAAACAGGCCCTGATAAAAGAAGAAAATGCCACGGACAGTCTGGTACAGGACACATGGTTTCTGGCGGACAAGCACAAACGGGAACTCGTCCTGAATGAAAATTTAATTTTGTCCCTGTCCAAATCTGCCCTGGATGTCTCAACGCGGGAATATGAATCCGGTGCCATTGTATTTGCCGAGGCTATTGACTCCTATACCTCCTGGCTGGATGTGAAACTGCGCATTGCCCAAAAACAAAAGGATCTGCGAATCGCCATGGCAGCACTTGAACAGATCACCGGCACACCTCTTTAAAACAGAACCCTAAGGAAACTCATCATGAAAAACACCAAACATTTAAGAATCATCCTGATCTCACTGATGATCATCGCCGTGATCACCGGATTTGTCTTCTTCTCAGGTCTGACACCCGTTCATTCCGACGCCCACTTGAAGACCGGTTTGAAGAACTCCCCCTCAAAAGAAAACAATAGCGGTTCCAGTGAAAAAAAGATCATCTATTGGCGTGCCCCCATGGACCCCATGGAGATTTACGATGAACCGGGTAAAAGCAAGATGGGCATGGATCTGGTTCCGGTTTATGAAGATGCGGCAACCGGCGCTCCCGAATCCGGAGAACGAAAAATCGTCTATTGGAAAGCACCCATGGATCCCACGGAAATTTATGAACAGCCGGGTAAAAGCAAAATGGGTATGGATCTTGTCCCGGTCTATGAAGACGAACTCCAGGGCGGTGTGGATATCCGTATTGATCCCGTGGTGGAGCAGAACATGGGACTGAAAACCGAAACCATTCAACAAGGCGCTTTGCAGCACACCATTCATGCCTTTGGTAACATCACATTCGATGAAACCAGAAAAGGCGTGGTAAGCCAGCGCTTTGGCGGATGGATCGAAAAGCTTTATGCCGATTACACCGGGTACTTTGTCAAAAAAGGAGACCCCCTGTATGAAATCTACTCTCCTGCACTGATGGCTGCCCAGGAAGAGTACCTCTCCGCCTATAAAAATTATAAACAGCAGGCCCTGGACATCAATTACGATCTTTTACAGTCGGCCCGTGTAAGGCTCAGTTATTTCGGGATTGCAGACACGGAAATCACTGCCATTGAAAAAAACGGACAGGTCACGAAAAACCTTCTGGTCAGATCCCCTTTTACCGGTGTGGTGACGGACAAAAATGTCATTGAAGGGGCGTTTGTCAAAAAAGGGGCCCGTCTTTTTACCATTGCCGATCTGTCCCATGTCTGGGTGCAGGCCCATATTTTTGAGTATGAGCAGAACCTTGTATTCAAAGGCCAGGAAGTTGAGATGACCCTGTCTTACAACCCCGATAAAATATATAAAGGCAAGATTGCCTATATCTTTCCCTACCTGCAGCAGAAAACCCGGGATGTAGTGATCCGGATTGATTTTGAAAACCGGAACAATGAGCTTAAACCCGATATGTTTGCAAAAATCAAAATAAAGACATCCGCCAATCAACAGGGACTGTCCATATCCTCCCAGGCCGTGATCCACTCGGGTGAAGAAAAAATCGTTTTCGTGGCCAGAGGAAAGGGAAGATACGCCCCGCGCAGAATCACCACAGGCCTCTCACTGGATGACGGCAGGGTACAGATTTTAAGCGGTTTGACAAAAGATGATGTCATTGTGACCTCCGGCCAGTTCCTGCTGGATTCGGAATCAAAACTCAAAGAGGCCATCCAGAAGATGATTGAGAAAAAATCCGTGCAAACTGCACCAGAAAAAACCCGGGATTTTTTCGATGACATGGAAACCGGGAACGATTTCTTCAAGGATATGGAATAACGCAGGAGTCTGTCATGATTGAAAAAATTATCGAATGGTCCGTACACAACAAATTCATGGTTGTCCTGGCAACGGTCTTTATCATTGCCGCCGGGATCCTGGCCATGGTGAAAACACCTCTGGACGCCATTCCCGACCTGTCCGACGTCCAGGTCATTATCTATACACAATACCCGGGCCAGGCCCCCGAGGTGGTTGAAGGCCAGGTGACCTATCCTCTGACCACAGCCATGCTCAGTGTGCCCTTTGCAAAGGTGGTGCGGGGATATTCTTTTTTCGGATACTCCTTTGTCTACCTGATATTTGAAGACGGCACCGATATTTACTGGGCACGCTCCCGGGTGATGGAATACCTCAACTTTGTTTCAGGACGGCTGCCCAAAGGGGTGACGCCGAGCCTGGGGCCGGACGCCACCGGTGTGGGATGGGTGTATGAGTACGTCTTAAAGGACACCACCGGGAAAAACGATCTTCAAAAACTGCGCTCCCTGCAGGACTGGTTTCTGCGGTATGAGCTGACAGCCGTGCCCGGCGTATCGGAAGTGGCCAGCATCGGCGGATTTGTCAAGCAGTACCAGGTAGAGGTAGACCCCAATAAACTGGCTGCCTACAAAATACCGATCCAGAAAATTAAAAAAGCGATCCAGAGGTCCAACGCGGATGTGGGGGGCAAGCTTATCGAGATGGGAGAAACCGAGTTCATGGTCCGGGGGCTGGGATATATAAAATCCGTTGAAGATATCCAAAACATTGCTGTCTCCTTTGATGAAAAAGGGACCCCGATTCTGCTGCGGGACATTGCCAACATCCAGACCGGACCGGAATTGAGACGCGGCATTCTGGAGTGGAACGGGGAAGGTGAAATTGTCGGCGGTATTGTGGTGATGCGATACGGGGAGAATGCCCTTGAAGTGATCCAGCGGGTCAAGAAAAAGCTCAAAGAGCTGGAAAAAGGCCTGCCCCCGGGAGTTGAAATTCTCACCGGGTACGATCGGTCCGCCCTGATTGAGCGAGCCGTGGAGACCTTAAAAACCAAACTGACCGAAGAGATGATTGTGGTGGCACTGGTCTGCATTGTCTTTCTGCTCCATTTCAGGTCGGCCTTCGTGGCCATCTTCACCCTGCCGGTGGGAATTTTGATGTCGTTTCTGATCATGTATCCCATGGGGATCAATGCCAATATCATGAGCCTTGGCGGCATCGCCATTGCCATTGGTGTCATGGTGGACGCTTCCATCGTAATGGTGGAGAATGCCCACAAACACCTTGAACGGGATCGGGGAAAAAAAAGCCATACCCAGATCATTATCAATGCGTCCAAGGAGGTGGGACCGGCGCTTTTTTTCAGTCTTTTGATCATCACGGTCTCTTTTTTACCGGTGTTCAGTCTCATGGAGCAATCCGGGCGGCTGTTCCGACCGCTGGCCTATACAAAAACCACGGCCATGGCAGCCTCTTCCATCCTGGCCATTACGATCATCCCGGTTCTCATGGTCTTTTTTGTCCGTGAAAACCCGGTCAATCCGTCCCTGCCGCAGAAAACAAAGGCCCGGATCTGGCTGACCGCTCTTGCCGGCCCGCCGGCCCTTGTTATCCTTGCCGGGCTTGCCGGTGTAAACCTGCCGGATATAAGCCTTGTGGCGGCCCTGGGACTTTCTGTTTTCTTTTATTTCTGCCTGTCATCCCAGAAGATCATGCCGGAAACTAATAACCCCTTGAACCGGTTTTTAATCCGGCTTTACCTGCCCCTGATCAAAGGGGTGCTCAAGTGGAAAAAAATTACCGTGGTCATTTCCCTGATTGCCGTTGCCGTGACCTTTTATCCGATCTCCCGGGTGGGAAGTGAATTCATGCCGCCTTTGAACGAGGGAGATCTTTTATACATGCCCACCACCCTGCCGGGTATCTCCATTACCAAGGCAAAAGAGCTGCTGCAGCAGACCGATAAAATCATCCAGCGGTTCCCTGAGGTAAAAAGCACGCTGGGGAAAATCGGACGTGCGGAAACCTCCACAGATCCCGCACCGCTTTCCATGATTGAAACCGTGATTATGCTCAACCCCCAGGTAGAGTATGAAACGATCCGGGTGGACCGGTTCTTCTCTGCATGGCCGGGCTATCTGAAAAAGCCCTTGACCTGGATCTGGCCGGAAGAGGAAAACGGGCGCATCCTGCATGAATGGCGGAAAATCAAAGTGGACCGATTCTTTTCCAAATGGCCTGAAATCATTAAAAAACCGCTGGCACTATTGCTGCCGGAACAGAGGTATATCACCATCAAGGAGTTGATTGACGACCTTGAAGAGGCGGTCAAATTCCCCGGGCTCACCAATGCCTGGACCATGCCCATAAAAACCCGGATCGACATGCTGTCCACCGGCATCAAGACCCCGGTGGGCATCAAGATCATGGGGCCGGATCTTGCCGTTCTTGCCGATATCGGAGAGTCCATCGAGGCGACCCTCCAAAACCTTGACGGCACCCTGTCTGTCTTTTCAGAACGGGTCACCGGCGGCAATTATATCGATTTTAAAATAAAACGGGACCATATCTCCCGGTACGGTCTCATGGTGCAGGATGTCCAGGATATTATCTCCACTGCCATCGGGGGGATGAATGTAACCTATACCATTGAAGGTCTGGAGCGATATCCGGTGAACCTGCGGTACAATCGAGAATTCCGGGATAATATCGAGATGATTAAACGGGTACTGGTCCCCACCCCGTCCGGCGCCCAGGTTCCCTTGACCCAGCTGGCCGATATCTCCATCCACAAAGGCCCTGCCGGAATCAAGAGTGAAAACTCAAAACGGACCGCCTGGGTCTATGTGGATATTAAAGGCGTGGACATCGGGACCTATGTTAAAAATGCCAGGGCACTGGTGGATGAAAAACTGGATCTTCCCACAGGATATTCCCTTGTCTGGTCGGGCCAGTACGAATACATGGAAAAAGCGAAAAAAACTCTGTCCATTATCATTCCCGCCACATTGATGGTGATTTTCATCCTGTTGTACATTCACTTTGGGAACATCATTGAAGTGGGCATTGTGATGGCCAGCCTCCCCTTTGCCCTTCTGGGCGGTTTCTGGCTGATCCATCTGCTTGACTATAATATGTCCGTGGCCGTCGGGGTCGGCTTTATTGCCCTGGCCGGGCTTGCCACGGAAACGGGTATTGTCATGCTCGTATACCTGGATGACGTATTTAAAAAACGGAAAAAAGACAACCGGATGAATTCTGCCATTGATCTTCAATCCGCCATAATTGAAGGGGCTGTGGAACGGGTTCGTCCAAAAATAATGACAGTTGCCACGACACTCATCGGTCTGTTGCCGGTGATGTACGGCGCGGGAGCGGGATCACAGATCATGAAACGAATCGCCGCCCCCATGGTGGGAGGGCTTGTCTCTTCCGCCATTATGACGCTGGTCATCATCCCGGTCATCTATGACTTCTGGAAATCGTGGGAACTAAAATCAAACAACAAAACAAAAAAAGGATTGTAACAATGAAAACAATGTTAAAAGTAATGATGAAAATCATAGTAATGTCGATTGTACTGACCCATGCGGCAGTGGCCTCGGATATGATGGCCATGGCAGATACCAACAGCCACGATATGGGCAAGTCGGACAAATTCGGAGACCTGATTCACGAATCCGTGGTCAACGGACATTTTCTGACCTACTATTTCATGGACCTTCGAAAACAAAACAGCGGTGAACATGCCAAGGCCGCCGCACACGAAAAGGAGATGGAAAAGCCCCACCACATTATGGTCTATATCATGGACAAGGATCATAAACCGGTCTTAAAAGGAAAGGTCGGATTCATGATCAAGGATGAGCATGGGAACAAACAGATGGAAATGGGCATGTTCATGAGTGACGGGTTCGGCACCACGGCAGACATGAAGAAAAAAGGTGTTTATACCATCATCACCAAAGCTGTCCTGGGCGATAACAAACTCATGGATCGCTTTGAATATACGATAAACTGATTTTTTAACGGGAGCATTGATATCATGCCGGGCCCCCGGGGAAAAACGTTCCCCCGGGGGCCCGGCATTTTTTTTATACATTCTCACTGGAATATTCGATGAGCCGGATATAATTGTTTATAATATCCTGGACCGTGCTCTCATCATCCGGATTGACAAATTTTAACCCCACAACAATCTCATCTGTTTTTTTCCGGCTGTTTTTAATTTCTCCTAAAAACCGGATCTCCCCTTTTGAGCCGGGGAAGTGACATCGAAACGGTATGGTGTTGTTTAACAGTCCTGCAGGATTATCCTCACGGGCGAGGGCCTCAATAACACAAAGGCACCCCCCTTTGCTGATATTTTCAATAACTGCGCCCCGCTCCTGATCATTGACCTGGGCCTGGGCCACGATACTGCACTTGAACCGCTTGTGAGAACGAAGCTCATGGTGCTCAATTTTTTTGGGATACGCGATAAACATCAGCTCGGACGGCTCAGAGATGACACTCATCAAACGGGATCGGAATGCATAAATGGTTCCCTTGTACAGGGATTTGATGATCATGTCCTTTACCTTGAACTGGTCATGATCTATTTTCCCGAACGGGCTGGGAGATTTTATCAGCAGATATTTGCCGTGCTCTATCCCCACCAGCGCACTCCTGAACGACACCGCCAGGTCATCAAAGTCAATGAGAAGACGGCACCCGATCTCCAGGCTGAAAGGTGTGTCTTTCAGTTTCTGCAGCGGGATGTTCCGGGATGAGCCAGAGAGGTCGTCGTCCGAATCACCCGAACTGTTCTGTCTTTGCTGTTCATCGATTAATCTGGCACTTTCAATCAAAATATGCATCAGAGGCAGTTTTATGGCATCCTCTTTTCTGGATACATTCTTTTCCACTTCAATAACAATGTTCTGCCACGAAAGGATATCATAAAGTGCGTTAAGCTGTTGTAAACGGACGGTGTCCGCATCAACCAGGACACCCTTGAAAAAGAAAATCCGTCCCATGTTCTTTTTGGTAAGCACCTTGATGGTGCAGGTCTTCTGCTCCATTTCAATCATCTGCAGAAAAGAGGAAAGGTTCACGCCTGCCATCTGTCCACTGATGCCAAGGATATTATCTAATGCCATAATCATCTGCCTTTTTTTGACGTATCAAAGCGAATTTAATCGATTCGCGTTGTGATCAATTGTGCCGGATAGAAATAGCTTAGAATCTGCCTGCAAAAATGTAAACTTAAAATTTCATACTATGCTTTGTTTCACCGGGAAAAACCTATCTTAAGATGTACAAGAATCGTCCGAACCTTTGGCAACTAATTACATAAATGTTACAAAATCCTTGAAGAGCTGTTGCATCCTGTTTTCCGAGTACCCCATTGGATGCTGCATCATCGTTTTTAGCCAGATGGATTACCAAAGCCTTTAAACCGAATGAAACACTGCGTCCAAGCACCTAAAACAGGCACTCGGCACCCCTAACAACACCCAGACACATCAGACTGAAAAGCATAAATCAACAAAAATGTCATTTTATCACTATCAATTTAACAACATATTTGTAATATTATTATTTCTTTTTTATATCATTACTTCGAAACAAAAACTCAAAAGCTCCGAAATCATCATCTGTCATGGGTTTCAAGCGTTGGTCCGCATTTCACATAATTTATGGCACAAGATTTGCTCTTTTTAAGAATAATTTTAATTCATGAAGAGGAACCATTATGCTGAAAAAGAAAATCCTGCTATCCCTGATTTTTGTTTTATCTGTATCCACACACAGTTTTGCCGGTGATCCTGTTATCGACTCCGGCACGACCAGCTGGATGCTGATCTCCACGGCCCTTGTCCTGTTGATGATGCCGGGGCTTGCCATGTTCTACGGTGGCCTTGTCAGGACCAAAAACGTTCTTGGGACCATGATGCACACCTTTGTTGCTATGGCCGTGATCGGTGTTTTATGGGTGGTCTGCGGATACTCCCTGACCTTTGGACAGAACATTCTGGGGGGATTTGTGGGGTGGAATCCGGATTTCTTTTTTTTAAAGGGCATTGATGAGATGATCACCGACGGCATACCTGAGTATATCATTGCCATGTTCCAGGGGAAATTCGCCATCATCACCCCGGCCCTGATCAGCGGCGCCCTGGCTGAAAGGGTCTATCTGAGGGGCTACATCCTGTTTATTTCGCTCTGGTTCCTCATTGTTTACAGCCCCTTATGCCACTGGGTCTGGGCACCGGACGGATGGCTTTTCAATACCGGTGCCGCAGGCGTGATCGATCTTGCCGGCGGCCTTGTCATCCATGTGTCCGCCGGGGTCAGCGCACTGGTGGCGGCACTCTATCTGGGGCCCAGGATCGGGCATAAAAAAATCGGTATCCGGCCCAACAACCTTGTCATGACACTCATGGGTGCCGGGCTTTTGTGGGTGGGCTGGTTCGGGTTCAATGCCGGTTCAACCCTTCAAAGCGGCCTTGACTCGGCCAGAGCTTTGACCATGACCCAGATATCGGCTGCCAGCGGTGCGCTCATCTGGCTGGCCATTGAGGGCATTTTATACAAAAAAGCCTCTGCCCTTGGGTTTGCCTCGGGCACCCTTGCGGGTCTCGTGGTCATCACACCGGCCGCCGCAGTTGTCCAGCCCATCGGGGCGCTGACCCTAGGCGCGGCATCAGCTATTGTCTGTTTTTACGCCCTTCAGCTTAAAATGAAGCTGGGATACGACGACACCCTTGACTGCTTCGGGATCCATGGGGTCGGCTCCGGCCTTGGGGTTATTTTGTTAAGCTTTTTTATCCGTGATTCCTGGCTGGCCGAGGCCTCCCAGGCCGCAGGCAGATCATGGACCGTGTTTGACCAGTTGCTGGTCCAGCTCAAGGGAATCGGTGTCACCATCCTCCTGGCAGCCGTGGCCACCTATATCATCTGCATTATTGTCCAGAAAACCGTTGGATTCCGGCTTGATGAGGAGAGCGAACACATCGGGCTTGATAAATCCCTCCATGGAGAAAGCGGTTATGATTTCTCATAAAATTTAACACACTTTTTTTCATCGGATGGCGCAGGAACAATATTTCCCTGTGCCATTCGGTGACTCTTCTCCGTCATTCTCCTGATTCTAAAATCTGTTACCGCCCACTCCTGGTATAAAATAGACCTGATCAACACAATGAGCCCCAATAGTAATTACACTTTTGCCCAGGTCAACCACCCATCAGGGGCAACGCTTAAGGCAATAAAAAGGTGACGTTAATCTATAAAAATACAATATATTTGTAAAAACACGAAATGCCGGATCACAGGAGAAAAGCCCTATCTGACGGTACTGAACATGGACGCTGTCATGGATGAAAAAACATTGCAGACCTTTTTTGTCCCCATTGCAGAAAACCGCTGAAAAAAAGCCGGGGAATGTTTTGTAGCATCCCACACCTGTATCTGCTTGACATATGGGGCCAGGTTGCCTAATAAAAAAACAGGACCTTTTTCACTGGATAATCTTCAATCAAACCGACGGAGGTGACATATGAAATACGGTGCCATGAATTTTCCGATTAAGCCGGTTTTAGATGAACTTGAAAAAATCCATGACCTGGGGTTTGACTTTTTTGAACTGAGTCTTGACCCGCCCTGCGCCCATTATTCCGATATCAACAGGCAGGAAGTCGAACTGATGCGGGCATTGGACACCCATGACATGGCGGTTGTCTGCCATATGCCCACCTTTGTCTATACAGCCGATCTCTGTCCTGATATCCGGAAAACATCCTTGACTGAAATGACCCGATCCCTTCAGACCGCGGCCCACATCGGCGCCAAAAAGGTGGTGCTCCACCCAAGTATTATCAGCGGCCTGGGCCCGCTGGTCCTGGATGAGGCCCTGTTTTTTTCATTTCACAGCCTTGAAATCCTTGTCAATGAAGCAGACCGGCTGGGGATTTGCATCTGTTTTGAAAACATGTACCCCCGGTATCATGCGTTTTTCCAACCCGACCAGTTTGCAGAGGTATTTGATAAATATCCCCAGCTCAAACTGACCCTGGACACCGGGCATGCCAACATGGGTGACCCCAAAGGATCCCGGCTGCTTGAGTTTATCGAAAAGTTTCCCGATCGCATCGGCCATGTCCATATCAGTGACAACAAAGGCAAATATGATGAACATCTCAAGGTTGGCGCCGGCACGGTGGATTTCGCCCCGTTCATGCAGGCGCTTAAAAATACCGGTTACGATGATACCATCACCCTTGAAATCTTTTCACCGGATATGGATGATCTGGTACAAAGCCGGGACCAGGTTGCCGCCCTGTTATGAAAAACATCCACATCCGCTTTGCCGGCCCGCAGGATGCTGAACCCCTTACCGCTTTTTCCAAAAAAACATTCATCGACGCCTTTGCAAAGATGAACAATAAAAAAGACTTTGACGCCTATGTGTCAAAAGCATTTGCGCAAGACAAAATCGAATCGGAAATCCAGGATCCCAATACCCTGTTTTTCATTGCCTCTTTTAAAGATCAATGGATTGGGTATGCCAAACTGTATCATAGCAGACCGCCTGATTGTGTAACCGAAGATCCGGCCATTGAGCTTGCAAGGCTCTACAGCCTTCAGGCGTTTTTAGGACACGGAGTGGGTGCGGCCCTTGTGGATGCCTGTGTTGATCATGCCCAAAAAAATGGATTTCACGCCATATGGCTTGGGAGCTGGAAAAAGAACCTTCGGGGCAACGCTTTTTACAAAAAAACAGGGTTCACCATATGCGGCAGCCAGACCTTTACCCTGGGATCGGATGTCCAGCAGGATTATGTCTTTGCCAGATCTCTTGCCTGAATCAACCAGGGTATCTGAATTTTTCCCGCAGGGTGACATTTCGTATCCGCTAATATTAGAAATTTTAGTAGTGTAATCCGTTCCCTTCATTGGCCAGTTTGTTTAAATTACTATTTTTCTCATGAAACATTCAGATTAAACGGCGCATGAACAGCTTTATCTCTTTTGAGTCTTCGGACAGACGGACCATTTTATCATATTGGAAACCAAAGTCTGTGAGCAATTGTATTGAAGGCTGATTATCCGGGTTCACGATGGCGGCCAGCTGTGGCAGGTGCAGATCATCTTTTGCATGGGATATCACCGCCCTGACTGCTTCTTTTGCATATCCTTTTGACCGAAACTGAGGCAAAAACGCATATCCCACATCCACATCATCCAGAACATCCCGTTTTAAAAGACCGCATGTTCCCACGGCCCGGCCTGTCTTTTTTTCCACCACACAGTCAAGGCCGAACCCGTTTTCTTCATGGCTTTTCATGGGGCCGGACCGGATATACGTTACTGCATCTTCAGGGGTTCTCACCAGCCGGTCCCCGATGTTCTTTATGAACAACGGGTCGTTGAGCAGCGTGACGACAAACGGTGCGTCATCAAGGCTCAGAGGACGTATGATCAGCCGGTCGGTTTCTATCATGGGGTTCTCCTTTTCGGGCTCATGACAATTCAGATTCTGCCCGGATCAGGCCCGGGATGAAAAACAGGGGGTAGACCAGCAAAAACAGGTTCGGCAGCCACCAGGAGATATCAAAATCAGACCTTAAAACCCAGAAGGCAATGGCCTGCAGGCCGGAACAGGATGTGAGAACCAGGGATATCAGGGCCATGGGTTTCCAGGCACCATTGTTCTTTTTCCACAGCCACAAACTGGACAGCCCGGTGGCCGATATAAAAAGATCCAGGGGCAGAAAAGACCAGTTCCAGGCCACCAGGATGGGGTTGTGATAATCCTTGAACAGATACGCATTGGGAATGATTCCCAAAAGCGTAATCAGCCAGTAGAGGATAAACCCGATATCCACCACCCAGAAATAGTATTTCAATGTTTTCATACAGCGATCCGCAATGTTGTCCGGTTTAAACTTATAACTTCGTCCAATCCAAAGTGACCTGAATTAACCTTATCGTTGCTTAAAAATATCGTCTTCCGGAAATCCACCAAACGTGTGTTCCTGATATTTAAGTTTAGCTGGGTTAATATCACAGGGAATTCAACATTGCCAGACAATCGCATAGAACCAGGCCGGTAAAACAGATACGGTTCAAAGCTGAGCCTTAAACGTCCCGGATCTATTCAGGAGTAAAATGGTTTAAAAAATGGGTGTCGATCTCCCCGGCTTTAAATTTTTCATCATCAAATATGGCTTTAAAAAAATCAATGGTGGTGGCAATGCCCTTGATTTCAAATTCATCCAAAGCCCGCCTCATCCGTTTGAGGGCCCCTGCCCGGTCCGTGTCCCAGACACAGAGCTTGCCGATAAGAGAGTCGTAGTACGGGGTTACCATGTAGTTATCATGGATATGGGTATCCAGCCTTATACCGGGGCCGCCCGGGAAAAAGACAGATTCAATGATGCCGGGAGACGGCATGAAGTTGTCTTCGGGATCGCAGGCATTGATCCGGCACTCCATGGACCAGCCGTTCAGTGTGATATCGTCCTGTTTGACAGACAGTGTTTTGCCCTGGGCAATCCTGATCTGCTCTTTAACAATATCAACCCCTGTGATCAGCTCTGTGACCGGGTGCTCCACCTGGACCCGGGCATTGACCTCCATGAAATAGAAATCCCTGTTTTTATCCACTAAAAACTCCATGGTGCCGGCATTATGGTACTCAATGGACTGGGCAATCTTCACGGCGGTCCGGCTCAGGCGGTCCCGGAGATCATCGTCCACAAACGGCGACGGCGCCTCTTCGATCAGTTTCTGGTACCGCATCTGGATACTGCATTCACGTTCCCCCAGGGTGACATAATTGCCGTGCTTGTCCCCCAGGATCTGGATTTCAATATGACGGGGGTTTTCTATATATTTTTCAAGGTAGACATCCGGGTTCCCGAACGCAGCGGCCGCCTCTCCGGAAGCGATCTTAAAACCCTGTGTCAACTCCTCGCTGGTATGGGCGATGCGCATGCCGCGCCCCCCGCCGCCGCCCGAGGCTTTCAGGATCACCGGATACCCGACCCGGTCTGCTGTTTCGCAGGCCATTTCAGGCGATGTTATCACATCATCACTTCCGGGAATCACGGGGATGCCAAGATTGATCAGGGTCTGCCGGGCGGACGATTTATTGCCGGCACTGGCAATGGATTGGGCACTGGGGCCGATAAACACAATCCCGTTATCATGGCATGCCTGAGCCAGATCTTCGGATTCCGATAAAAACCCGTACCCCGGATGGATGGCATCGGCCCTGGCATCAATGGCCGCGTTGATGATATTTTCAAGGTTCAAATAGCTCTTGTGGCTCAGGGCAGGTCCGATATGAACGGCTTCGTCAGCCTGTTTTACATGGAGGCTGTCTTTGTCTGCATCGGAATAAACAGCAATGGATGCGATGCCCATCTCGGTACAGGCGCGAACAATACGAAGGGCGATCTCCCCCCTGTTTGCGATCAATATTCGTTGGATTTCCATACTCCCCCCTTGCCTGAACATTAAACAGGCAGTCGGATGCTATGCTTTTTCTATAATGATCAGGCCCTGGCCTTTCATGACCATGTCTTCATTGTCCGCCTTTATCTCTTTGACAACGCCCGCTGATTCACTGCGAAGTTCGGTAAAAATCTTCATGGATTCGATCACGCAGACAATCTGATCGGCATCCACCTTTGATCCCACGTCAACCAATGCCGGTTCCCCGGGTGCGGAAGAGCGGTAAAAGGTTCCCATTAACGGGGACACCACTTCATATAAATTTTCACTCATCAGGACCTCCTTGTTTGGGTGAATTAAAAAGCTTCTTTTTGAAAAATATACTTGACATATATTTTTCATCTATGTCAAGTATATTTTAAAAGGATTCAAATAACTCTACTAAAAAGGATCGTCAGCGTCTATGAAGCCTGCTCCAAAATTACAGAAAACTCCCAAACAGCCCCTTGCCGTCAAGGCCTATGAAACCATTATTAAAAAGATCATCTGTCTTGAATACCAGCCCAGCCAGCACTTGGAGGAGAACCAGCTGGTGGAGGATCTTGGCATCGGCCGCACCCCTATCCGGGAAGCTCTGGTAAGACTTCAGGGAGAAAAAATGGTGGAGTCCCACCCCAATAAAGGCGTGATAGTCCGGCCCATTACCCTCCAGAATACCAAGGCGATGTTCGAGAGCATGAATATTTTTGAATTCGGCGTGGTTGATATCGCCGTTCGCAAAGACTGCACCCCCTTTATTATGAAAATGGAAGAATCCAACGAAGCGGTTAAAAAATCCATTCTCTCCAACAAGGTGTTTGATCTGGTGGAAGCCAACCACGAATTTCACATGAATTTTGCCCGATGTTCCCAGAATGAATTTTTAATCCGGGGCGTGGAGGATGTCAGAAAAGAGGCCAAACGGCTCTCCTACCTCTCCTACAATAATATTATTGACCCGGAACGCCCGCTTGAGACCCACTACAATTCAGTGCTCACAGAACACGAACAACTCACGGATGCTTTGCGCAAAAAAGATGCAGACCATCTAAAACAACTGTTAAAGGAGCATATAGAGACTTTCAGGGATCGTATCATTCTTTTCATGACATCCTGAAAGATATGAAAATAACACCAACAACCTATAGAGGGGAGGAACGTAAAATGAAAAAACTGTTAATTGTCTTAACCAGTCTGATGGTTGCCATGTCCTTTTATTCAAGTGCCGTGGCAAAAACAAAATGGGATCTCCATCTCAACTACCCGGCCGGGAATTTCCATTCCAAAGGTGCCCAGAAATTTGCCGATGAAGTCAAAAAAGCCACCAACGGCGAACTGACCATCGTCCTTCACCCGGGTGCATCTCTTGGTTTTAAAGGCCCCGAGCTTTTAAGAGCGGTTGCAGAAGGCGCCCTGGCCGTGGCTGAAATCCCCACCGGCATGGTGGAAGGGGATGCTCCGGTACTGGCGTTGACCGCACAGCCTTTTATCTCCACAAATGCCTTTGAACAGCGTCTTTTATACCAGATGGCAAAACCGGTTTATGCCAAGAATTTGAAAAAATTCAACCAGATGACCCTTTATACCTCTGTATGGCCCTTCTCCGGTATTTACACCCAGCGCGCCGTGAAAGCGGAAGCCGATCTTGCCGGTCTTAAAATGCGGGTCTATGACGGCACCGGCCTTGCCTTTGGTAAAGCCACCGGCATTGCGGCCAGAAAAATGGCTTTTTCCGAAGTATACCCGGCCATGAAAGCGGGGCTTTTGGATTCCATGTACACATCTTCCGTATCAGGTGTTGATGCCAAGGCATGGGAAGTCTTAAAATACTTTACCCCTATCAATATTGTGGGTCCTGTAAACATGATCAATGTCAACATGGACGCCTGGAACAAGCTGGACAAGAAAACACAAGGTATCGTTCTGGCAATTGCTGCCCAGATGGAAGATGAAATGTGGAACCTGGCCGGTGACATGGACCGCAAAAGCCGGGCCACCCTCATTGAAAACGGTATGATGATCGATCCTGTGGACAGTGCTTTCAGGTCCCAGCTCAATGCCGTGGGTGAAAAACTTCGCGCTGAATGGGCCAAAAAAGCCGGTGCCGATGCACAGGCCATTTTAAAAGAATACTACAAAATCACCGGCCGTTAGACCGGTATAACGAAACATTGCAGGCCGGGACCCTTTTTTCCCGGCCTGCAAATTTAAAGAATGCATTCTATTAAAATACAGGGTGCCGCTAATAATTAAAATTTTGTTTTGAGTTCAAGGCGCAGAAAAAATTTAACCAGAGGGCTCGAAGAGGAGCCCATGCTCACATATAGTTAATATTTTGAGGATTCAATTTTTCCTGCAACGCGGAAATCGGAACAAAAGGCAATTATTAGAGGTGGCCTGAAATGCAACCTGCAACAACCCTATTACAAACCCGGGTGGAGTAAATGAACAGATTAGTCAAACTGTCGGATGCCTTGAGCGATATCATGGCAAACATTTCTGCGGTCATTCTCGGATTGATGACCCTGGTGATCCTGGTGGAAATCTTTTTATGGAACATGTTTGAAAAGACCACCCTGATCGCGGACGAATACAGTGCCTATGGCCTTGCCGCCATTATTTTTTTAGGGGCAGGCTACTGCCTGAAAGAAAAGGGCCATATCAGGATCACCCTGGTTTTAGGCTTTCTGCCCGGCATAGCATCACGCATCATCACCTTTATCGCCACCGCCGTAACCACCCTTTTTATGGGGTACCTGTGGTGGTATTTGCTCAAAATGGTAAAATCGGCCATCCGGTATGAGTCTACCTCCGGCACCCTGACCAACACCCCCTTATGGATTCCCCAGGCGATCATGCTGGTGGGAGCTGCGGTCTTTTTCATCCAGCTTATTGCAACCTGCATCAAGACCTTTGCGGCCATTAAGACCAAAGAGGAGGTGGTATAGTGGAATCAGAACTGCTGCTCATGTCCGTGATCGTATTCGGCTGCCTTTTCATCACCCTTGCCGCCGGTATCTGGGTGGGGTTTTCCCTTTTTATTGTCGGGTTTATCGGGATGGCTTTTTTCTCGTCGCTTCCGGCCGGGAACAACATGGCCTCATCGGTCTGGGCCACCATTGAAAAATGGGAATATGTGGCCCTGCCCCTTTTCATTCTCATGGGAGAGATCCTCTACCGGTCCGGGATTTCGGAAAAATTATTCAAGGCACTGGTGCCCTGGCTCTACCGGCTTCCGGGCGGTCTTTTGCTCATGAACATTGTCTCCTGCACCCTTTTTGCCGCTGTCTCCGGTTCCAGCGCCGCCACCACGGCCACGGTGGGACGGATCACCCTGGCGGAATTCGACAAGCTTGGGTATGATAAACGGCTGTCCATGGGATCTCTTGCCGGGGCCGGCACCCTGGGATTTTTAATCCCGCCCTCTTTGATCATGATCGTCTATGCGATCCTGGCGGAAGTCTCCATCGGGAAGATGTTCATGGCCGGAATCCTGCCGGGCCTTTTATTATCGTCTGTCTACTCCGCCTATATTATTTACCGGGGCATTAAAAACCCCGAAATTGCCCCCAAAGGGCAGGACAGCTACTCCTGGTCCGACAGGCTTTTGGGCCTTAAAGACCTGGCCCCGACCCTGGCCCTGATCCTCATGGTTTTAGGCTCCATTTACGGCGGGTACGCCACCCCCACGGAAGCGGCGGCTTTAGGAACCTTCGGCGCCCTGGTCTTTGCGGTTTTAAACCGCCAGATGACATTTCCCATTTTCTTTGAATGCCTCAAAGGCGCGGTCAAAACCAACGCCATGATCATGTTCATCGTGGTGGGCGCAGGGTTTTTATCCCGCGCCATGGGTTTTTTAGGGATTCCCGCGGCCATTACCCAGGCCATCACCCAGATGGATCTGTCCCCGTACATGCTCATGCTGCTTTTGGGCGGTGTCTATATTGTGCTGGGATGCCTTCTGGACGGGTTCTCCATCGTGGTCATGACGCTTCCCATTGCCCTTCCCATGGTCACCCAGGCGGGATTTGACCCCATCTGGTTCGGGATCTATCTGATCCTGATGGTGGAGGTCAGCCAGATCACCCCGCCTGTGGGATTCAATCTGTTTGTCATCCAGGGGCTGACCGGGGAGCCCATCATGAAGATCGCAAGATATGCTTTACCCTTTTTCTTTTTAATGTTATTGACAACGGCAATCCTGACCCTGTTTCCGGAAATCGCCCTGTATCTGCCCAATTTGATGGCCGGCAAGTAGAGAAAACAATAAGCGAGGCGTTTATGAAAACAATCGATTTAAACTGTGACATGGGGGAAAGCTTCGGCGCTTACACAATCGGCATGGACAGCGAGGTCATGGCCCATATCAGTTCCGCCAATATTGCCTGCGGATGGCATGCCGGCGATCCTGTTGTCATGGACAAAACAGTCAAACTTGCCAGAGAGAACAATGTCGGTATCGGGGCCCACCCCGGCTACCCGGATCTTTTGGGATTCGGCCGTCGGAAGATGGCCCTGGCACCGGACGAGATCACCCAGTACCTTATCTACCAGGTAGGCGCCTTGATGGCATTCTGCCGGGTCCACAATACCGCCCTGTCCCATGTCAAACCCCATGGGGCCCTCTATCTGGATGCCGTGGATGATAAAGATATTGCCACGGCCATCGCCCGCGGCATCATGGCCCTGGACCCCGGTCTTAAATTTGTGGCCCTGGCCGGCAAAAAAGGGGAGACCATGCAAATGGTGGGAGAAGAGCTCGGCCTCAAGGTCGTGTATGAGGCATTCCCGGACAGGGCCTACACCCCTGAAGGCACCCTGCAGCCCAGAAGCGAAAAAGGCGCTGTGATCAGTGATCCTGAAACAGTTGCAAAAAGAGCCCTGGACATGGCCAGAGGTTTTGTGATTGCCACTGACGGCAGCCGTCTTGATCTCAATGTCCAGACCCTGTGCGTCCACGGGGACAACCCGGCAGCGGTCCGGCTGGTGAAAACAATAAAAAAGACCCTTGAGGCTGACAACATACGTGTCGCGCCCATGGTGTAAAAAAAACAGAAAAAAATAATGGCTAAAAAGGGACAGTGATGACAACACCCCAAAACAGACCGGTCTGCCGCCTGGCCGGAGACACCGGCCTGATCGTTGAATTCGGACATGGCATTGACCCGGATATCAATGCAAAAGTCCGCGCCCTGGCCGGCGCAGTCAGGAAAAACATGCCCACAGGCATTGTTGAAATCATCCCCACATACCGGTCACTTTTATGTATCTATGACCCGATCCTGACAACGCCCGATGCGCTGATCGACCTGGTTGAACGCCTTGAGGCAACCATTGACGAGACAGATGAGAAAGATGTTATTATCGTTGAAATCCCGGTCTGCTACGGCGGGGAATTCGGCCCGGACATCGAAACGGTGGGAAAGTCCGCCAACATGGATATCAAAGAGGTGATCCACCTTCACGCCAAACCCGAATACCTGATCTATATGGTGGGGTTCACCCCGGGGTTCCCGTTTTTAGGCGGCCTTGACGAGCAATTGTTCACACCGCGGCTTGAAACCCCCCGCATGAAGGTGCCCCAAGGGTCCGTGGGCATTGCCAACAACCAGACCGGGATCTATCCTGTGGACAGCCCCGGCGGCTGGCAGATCATCGGCAGGACACCCCTGACGCTGTTTGACCCCTTAAGGGAAACCCCGTTTCTCTACAAGGCCGGGGACCGGATTAAATTTGTCCCGATTTCAAGTGATGAATACAAAGAGATACAGTCAAAGGAAGGTCACTGATGGATAACATGGATGCGATTAAAATCCTGGCCCCGGGCGGCTACACCACCATCCAGGACCAGGGTAGGTTCGGATTCCAGAACATGGGGGTCCCGGTGTCCGGCGTCCTTGACACCTTTGCCTTTAACGCGGCCAATCTTTTGGTGGGCAACCCTTTAAACACCCCGGTCATGGAACTCACCGTCATGGGGCCGTCCATCCAGATCCTCAAACAGATGGATATCGCTTTAACCGGCGGACAGATGGGGATCACGGTAAATGACACCCCCCTCGAACAATGGCAATCCATAAGGGTCAAACCAGGTGATTCGGTCTCCGTCGGCCAGGTTAAATCGGGATGCCGGGCCTGTTTGGCCATCAGTGGCGGCTTTGACGTCCCCCAGGTCATGAACAGCTTTTCCACCTACGTGGGCGGGAAAATCGGCGGATTCAACGGCAGGCCCCTGAAAAAAGACGATATCCTGAGAGCATGCCCTGCCCCGCTGTTAAAAAAAGAACGCATCCTCCCGGACAGCCATATCCCGGTGTATAAGCCACAGGTGTCGGTTAGAGCCATACCCGGCCCCCAGGATGATTACTTTGATGCGGGGCTTGAAACCCTATTTTCAAAAGAGTACATGGTCACGGCCAAAGCCGACCGCATGGGGTACCGACTCATGGGAGATGCCATCCCCATCAAAGACGACATGCCCAAAAGCATTGTCTCGGAACCTGCCATGCCCGGCAGCATCCAGATCCCGGCGGATGAGCAGCCCATTATCCTTTTAGTGGAGCAGACCGTGGGAGGTTACGCCAAAATCGCCACCATTATCTCCACAGACCTTGGCATTATCGCCCAGACAACACCGGGCGATATGATCCGCTTTGAAAAAATTGATCTTGAAACAGCCCACGCACTTTTCAAAGAAGAAAAGACAAAGCTGGCCAAATTGCAGGAGATGTTTTCTAATTAAAAATTTTTCCTAATTGAACGCCTGCAAATAAAGACATAGGGACAAGTGTCATCATCAGTTTATTATTGGAATCCATATAACATGGATATCCAGACCCGCCATTTTTAAAAAAACAATCTGTCTTAAAAAGCTCATTGACAATATGTAGCCCAATGGCTACAATTCTACCATGATGGAAATTCGAAAAACTGAAACATTTACCAAATGGATTGACGGTCTCAATGACATCCGTGCCCGGGCAACAATTCTGGTGCGGATCAAACGTTTGTCTCAAGGCAACCCAGGAGACGTTAAACCCGTAGGAGAAGGCGTTTCAGAATTAAGGATTAATTACGGGCCTGGATATCGGATTTATTATAAAAAACAAGGACAGTCCATTGTGGTTTTACTGGCTGGAGGCGACAAGCGTACCCAGCCTAAAGATATTAAAACCGCTCAACGCCTTGCAAAGAATTTATAGGAGTGTACACCATGGCAAAAACCACTACAACCCGCTTTGACATCGCAGAGCATCTGCGATCTCCCGAAGAAATGGCCGCCTATCTTGAAGCCTGCTTCGAAGAGGCACCGAACGATGCAGCTTTTATTGCGAAAGCCCTTGGCGATATTGCCCGCGCCAAAGGTATGTCTAAAGTAGCGCGTGATGCGGGACTGTCACGCGAAAGCCTGTATAAGGCGCTTTCAGGCGAACGCAGTCCCGCATTTGAAACAATTTTAAAAGTAATGGGGGCTTTAGGCTTAAAATTACATGCAAAAGCAGTTCAATTAAACAGCTGAATAAAACCCCTCAGGTGACCGCACAGACAAAATTAAACAGATGAGACACCTTCCGGTTGATATTGTTTCCCTTGAAATGGGCGTTGCGTATATCCAATGTTGAATATTTTTCAATACCTGCAAATCCGCGCATCATTAAAAAGCTATCAATATCTGCCGGGCTGATGCCGAACTTGAAGGGCTCGCCCTTTTCTTTTACCAGCTTATGCATCGATCTTGTCAACTTGTTCTTTGATATTCCGTCAACCACTTCCGGCAGAAGATAGTCAAACGCCAGCTTGCTTCCCCGGGCTGAATTTTCAACAATGAAATCAAGGGTCTGTTCAACCGACTCTTTTTCAAGATAGCAGGTGACGCCCTCCCATATGAACAAGGTCTTTTCATTGGCTGCATACCCGCTGTCAACAAGCCTTTGTTTTAAATCATGGGTTTCAAAATCAACAGGCACATAGACAATATTATCCGGCGCGTCCGTTATGTTTTCCTTTAATTTCTCCAGTTTGTCTTTCTGGGTGTCGGGATGATCAACCTCAAAAATCCTGACATCCTTTAAAATGTCGCGAAAACACCAGGGGCTCATGTCATACCCGGCACCCAGGAGCACCAGCTGTGTGAAATCGCCGGGAAAGTTCTGTTTTATGCATTCATTCATAAACCTCACCCGGGCTATTATCGAATTTCGGAACCCGGGAAACCTCAGGCTTCCCAGAAATTTTAAGATCCACAGCAGCATCGGTCTCTCAATCCATTTTCTGGCTTTATCGTCCAGAAAAATTCTGGCATAGGGATCATTGATAACACGCTCTTTTTCAGGCTTTAAGAATTCAATAGCCCTGCAGGCGGCAACTCCCCGGGCAGATTCGCTGGACTGTTTTTTTTTCATAATGGGTTTCTCCTTATCCTCTAACCGGGACAACCGGTATTCAGGTTTCACAATGGGTAAAGGATATCCAGGTGAATATCCTTTACCGGCAATTTGTGATAACGGTCTAAATCCGGGCGGCCACAGTTGACCGGGCTATCTGTCCAGCCAGACCTCGGACATATCCCTTGCGATACTGTCCTGCCCTGGTGTCAGAGGTTTGATGTTTTTGACATATTTGGCGGAAAACCGATAGAACCTGATGCCGTTCAGATAAATAAAAGGGGAATCGGCATTCACGGTCTGAACTATGGTTTTCAAAATACCGGCCCTGGCTTCAGGATCACTGCTCGTCCGCTGGGCAACCAGCAGGTCATCTATTTTGGCAGATTTGTACTTGCATATATTCCAGGGGCTTCGGGAGTGCAGGTATGCAACCGACTGCGGCCCCGGGTCATAACCGCCGACAAATACCCATGAGGCGATATCATACTGTCCGCTGAACATATGCTTGATGATGCCTGAAAAATCCATGGGAACCGGTGTGACCTTAACATTGATCTCTTTCATCATCTGCTGGATGATAATGCCGGCGGTGCGGCCCCGGGTTGTCGGTGAGTGCACATACTCCAGTTCCACAGGTTTCCCGTAGTCGGCGATCAGGGCACGGGCTTTTTTAATATCATGGTGCAGATATCCGGTATCATTGAATGTCTGACCGTCTCCCAGCCAGGTTTCAGTGTAGGGAGAGGTGTTTTTAAAATTGGCTTTTATGTATCTCTTCTGGTCCCAGGCAAGGGCCAGGGCATTTCGCACCCGCACATCGTCAAGCGGGGGTTTCTCATTATTGAGTGCCAGGATGAAAGCGCCCCGGTGATTGTTAATCTGGGATGAAAAACCGGGATTGTCCAGCAGTCTTTTGATCTGGGCCGGCCGGTCGGTAAGCAGCATGTCCGCCTGCCCTGCAACAAGCGTCGAATACTGGGCTTCCTGATCCAGCATCACGATAAAAATAACTTCGTCCAGATAGGGTTTGTCTTTTTGCCAATAGTTGGGATTTTTTTTCAAAACAATTTTGTTGCCGCTTTCCCATTGGCTGAAAATAAAAGGTCCGGTACCCACCGGGGCTCTTTGCTGCAGATCTTTTTCAACCGCAGTGGGTGAGGGTATGGGGGCTGCCAGGCCGTTTGAGTTTGTCAGCACGGCCGTAAAAGGCGCCCAGAAATATTTTAAATAAAATTGCACCTCATATTCACCTGTCTTTGCCACTGCCAGGATCGGCAGGATCTGAATCCGCTCCCTGAACCGGTTCGTGGGATCCAGGATGCGCTCCCAGTGACTGACCACGGCATCGGCGTTAAAGGGTGTTCCATCATGGAATGTCACGCCCTGGCGCAGTTTGATGGTCCAGGTATCCCCTTTTTCAGACGGGGTGGCGGAGAGACCTAACACCGGGACCAGTTCGCCGTTTTCGTCAAAATCAAAGAGTTTTTCCATCACCATATGGCCGACCAGGGCAGTGGTTGCCATTCCGGATCTTGCTTTGATGACATCGAATCCAACTGCATCGACATGTGCCAGAAATCGAAGGGTGCCGCCCTGTTTGGGGGTTTGCGCTTCTGCACCGGATGTGTGAGTGATCATCATCACCATGCAAAGTGTCAGAAAGGCGAGACCAATTGTTTTAAAACCTGATGTTTGGTTTCCGGTAAATTCCATCTGCAACTCCTCCTTATTTTTATGGTTAACGTGGTGTCATGTCCGAATTCAAAAGAGAACGCAAAGGTTTAAACATTCGGAAAGTGACATGCAACATAGTGTTTTGGCTCAACCTCAATGAGTTCAGGTTCCTTATGCCTGCAGCGCTCCCCAGCCCTGCTGCACCGGGTATGAAAACCGCACCCACACGGCGGGTCAATGGGCGAGGGAACCTCTCCTATTTTGATCCTGTCCCGGGGACGGGAGACAAACGGTTTTGGAATGGCGCTGATCAGGGCTTTGGTGTAAGGGTGGCAGCAATCGTTATAAAGCTTTTCAGACGGTGCCAGCTCGCAGATTCTGCCCAGATGCATGACCGTTGTCCGGTCACAGACATTTTTCACGATTCCCAGATCGTGGGAGATAAACAGCATGGTGAGCCGGTATTTTTCCCGTAAGCTCTCCAGCAGGTTGATCACCCGGGCCTGGATTGAAACGTCAAGGGAGGAGACCGGCTCATCGCAGATCAGAAGTTGAGGTCCCGGCATCAGTGCCCTTGCGATCTGCACCCGCTGGCCCTGCCCGCCTGACAGCTGGAACGGGTAGCTGTGGCATGCCTTTTCATCCAGCCCCAGAGAGCGGGCCATCTGCAGGGCACGGGCCCTTCTCTCTTTGCGGTTTAGTTTTTCAGTAATTTTAAGGGGGGCGGCAATGATATCGATCACCTTCTGTTTCGGGTTCAGGGCTGACACAGAGTTTTGAAACACCATCTGGAATTGGGGTCTTATCTGCCTCAGGCGCTTTGGGCCCACCTGTAAAAGGTTTTCGCCGTTGAACACAATGCTTCCGGCAGAAGGCTTTAAAAACTGCATCACCGCTTTGGCCAAAGTTGATTTGCCACAGCCGGACTCCCCCACAAGGCCCAGGGTTTCGCCTTTTTTAATTGTAAGGTCGACATTGGAAACCGCATGCAGTTTTTTATGGCGGCCGATATCAAAGCGCACACTCACCTTCTTTATGTCAAGCATTATCCGGGTCATGCGCATCCACCTCCCATGGGGTGAAAACAGGCAACACCGCGGCTGCCTGTTTTGGTGAATGAAAATTGGGGCTCATCTGTCCTGCAGCGGGAACG
>CAZLTD010000062.1:0-32198 GCA_964562385.1 uncultured Desulfobacula sp. | reverse complement strand
ATTCACCTGCGGCAACTTTCTTCAAAATCCTTCTCATAATCTTGCCTGAACGGGTCTTGGGCAAAAAGTCGGACCACTGAATCACTTCAGGCGTGGCAATAGGACCAATGTCCGATCTAACATGCATGACCAGTTCTTTTTTAAGTTCATCGGTCTTTTCAACACCGGAATTCAGGGTTACATAGGCATAGATAGACTGGCCCTTGATTTCATGGGGATAACCCACAACAGCAGCCTCTGCAACACTGGGATGACCCACCAGTGCAGACTCGACCTCTGCCGTACCCATTCTGTGACCGGAGACGTTGATAACATCATCTGAACGGCCTGTAATCTGATAATAACCGTCCTCATCTCTTCTACAGCCGTCACCGGCCGTGTAGTAGCCTATATTTTCCTCAAAATAGGTCTCGAAGAAACGGGTCGGGTTTTTATAAACGCCCATCATCTGACCTGGCCAGGATTGCTTCATGACCAGTTCGCCGGAACCAACTCCTTCAATTTCATTGCCTTCCTCATCCACGAGTGCAGGCTCAACACCAAAGAAGGGAACCGTTGCCATGGCAGGTTTGATATCAATGGCACCCGGAAGCGGGGTAATTAATATGCCGCCGGTTTCCGTCTGCCACCAGGTGTCAACAATGGGACATTCACCCCGGCCGATAACATTATAGTACCAGTTCCATGCTTCAGGGTTCAAAGGCTCACCAACCGAACCCAGGAGCCTGAGGGAGGAGATATCCGCTTTTTCAACCCAGGAGTTGCCCTCTTTGGCAATGGCCCTGATGGCTGTGGGTGCTGTGTAGAAAATATTAACTTTATGTTTTTCCACGACCTGCCAGAAACGGCCCCAGTCCGGATAATTGGGTACGCCTTCAAACATCATCGTGGTGGCACCGTTACAAAGCGGTCCGTAAACAATGTAGGAGTGACCGGTTACCCATCCGATATCAGCCGTGCACCAGTAGACATCTCCGTCATGGTAATCAAAAATCATCTTGTGGGTATATGAGGTATAGACCAGGTAGCCGCCTGTGGAGTGCATCACACCTTTGGGGGTACCGGTTGATCCTGATGTGTAGAGGATGAACAACGGATCTGTGGCATCCATCTCTTCCGGGGGACAGTCAGCAGAAACTTTGGCAACTTCGTCATGGTACCAGACATCCAGGTCATCGTTCCAGTCTACAGCAACCTTGTCAGCACCTACGCGTTCAACAACCAAATGTTTTTTAATGGTGGGGCAGTCTTTAATGGCAGTATCGGCATTGGCTTTCTGGGGAACGGCTTTGGCGCCCCTGAAGGTACCGTCGCAGGAAACAACCATGACACTTTCACAATTGTTGATTCTGTTAGCCAGGGCGTCGGAAGAAAAACCACCGAAAACAACCGCATGGATGGCACCGATTCTTGAAATGGCCAGAATACCGATGGCAAGTTCAGGAATCATGGGCAGGTAAAAGGTAACCACGTCACCTTTTTTAACACCGTTGGCTTTCAATACATTGGCAAACTTGCAGACTTCGGCATGGAGTTCTTTGTAGGTAAATTTTTTGCTCTCACCGGGGTCGTTTCCTTCCCAGATCAATGCCACCTGATCCCCGCGGGTTTCAAGATGACGGTCAAGACAGTTATAAGAAATGTTTAGCTTACCACCGGGAAACCAACCGATCTTATGATCTTCAACACTTTTTCCATAATTACAATCTGAGACTTTATCCCATTTCTTAAACCATGTCACTTGCTCTTCGGCAATTTTGCCCCAAAATGCATCTGGATCAGCAATCGATTCCTTCCAAAGAGCCTTATACTCATCATAGCTCTGGAAATATGCCTTTTTTTTGAAATCTTCAGGTACTGGGTAAATGTCTTTTAGCTTCACATCCGTCATACAAAACCTCCATGGTAAAAAAAAAGTTAACAAAAACGGGTGACTGAACGACAATAGCCGACAGGATCCGGTAGCCGCGCTTCTCAGACCCAGAGAAACAATTAACAACAGCCTGAGGAAGTGCCCATAATATAAATCTCCTAAACAAAATAATTCACATTCAGTAAAATGTTTATAGCAATCATCGCACCAAGTCAAATTTTTTTATTTATTAACAACGGAACTCATGTAATTTCTATAAAACTACCAGCAAGAGCCCCCGTTTTCACCCTCACACGACAAAGGTTGCGTTTACATTTTTTGCTGAGCCAAACGGCATAAAAATTGGTGCCGTGGCACCTTACACAGCCTGCCATTTTAAGCTTTGCTGCATTAAAAATCTGTAAAAAAAATAGGCGGTAATGAGGTCTAACAGATAACCCGACCCTTCACCTTCTTAACACCTCAGCCAAATGAAACTCACCAACGATAGTCATCTGTACGACGGCCGGTTCCATCGGCTTGACATTACAAGGCGCATCCGATGGTTTATAGATTACAAATTTTTATTCCAAGGAACGTTGCAAATTACGAACTATGTGAGGCACACTGGAGATGCACAGATCAGCCTGCATTGGCAAGGAAAATGGCCCGAACCGGTGCCGGGTACCCTTCAATAGTTTTATCAGGATCATCAGGGTTTAAAAAATCTTTCAGGGTTTCGGTATGAATCCATTTTGTTTTTCGCTGTTCTTCAAAGGATGTTTTCGTGACATCCACGCACCGGATGTTTGTAAAACCCGCGCGCAAAAGCCATGACTCCATGGCGGCAAGATCGGGTATAAAAAAGACATTTCGCATTTTCGCATACCGGTCTTGCGGAAACAGGCACATGTTTGTTTTGGATTGAATCACAAGATTCTCCAGGACCAGCTCCCCGCCGGGCCGAAGAGACTCGCAGATCGTTTTAAGCATCTCAATGGGCGATTTTCTGTGATACAGCACCCCCATACAGAAAACCGTATCAAAATACCGATCCATTTTCGGCAATTGATCATGGGGAATGGGAAGGCAATAGACATTGTCCTGCTTCATCAGCTTTTGAAGGGCAAGATATTGAAAATAAAAAGAGCTCTGGGGCTCAAGCCCCAGTACCATCTGAGGATTGTGCGCTGCCATTTTGAACATGTAATACCCGTTGCTGGAACCGATATCAAGAATGCGCCTGTTCTCAAGATTACCGATATGGGAGATGAGCCGGTCCCATTTCATCCAGGACTGCCATTCCGAGTCAACATCAATACCAAACACCTTAAAGGGTCCCTTGCGCCAGGGGCATAACTGCACAAGTTTTTCCGTCAGCAGGGCAAATTCGTCCTCATTGAGATCATTTCGATCGCCTATGGTGACGGCGGCACCCTTTAAATCAATTTTTGACGGACCCAATTCCGGGATAGTGTCAAGAACGGTTTTAAACCGCAAAAAATTACCTTTGGCATGATTTAGAAATGCGCGCTTTTCCTGGATCACGGACCTTAAAGAATCAATGCAATGATCAATTCTCAACTTGTGACTATCTCTTAATAATCTTTCCATATTTCAATTTTATTTTACAGCTATCATAGAAGCGAAGTTAAACCATTTCAGCCAGATATCAAACGATTTAAACCCGGTATTCAAAATACGGGCTTTATGAATATCAAGGGTATCCGGAATCAAAACCTTTTCAAGAGCATCTCTTTTCTGGCTGATTTCCAGCTTGGAATACCCGTTTTCAAGTTTGAAACGGTCATAAAAGCTTTGTTGAAGCGCATCTATTTTTAAAGACGGATGAACAGTCTTTTCAGTTAAAATTAAAATCCCGCCGGGCATCATCCCCTTGAATATCGTGTCCATCAGTTGATCTCGTTTATCGGGCACAAGGAACTGAAGCGTCAGGTTGATCAGAACCACGGAGGCTTTCTTGATTTTAAGATTTTCTAAAAGCCCGCAGACCAAATCAACACTATGCTTTTTTGAATTCTTTTTTAACCGGTCTGCATATGTTTTGATCATGGGCTTAGAACTGTCCACAGCAACCATGGTAAAGGGCTGGTCTGCCATCTGGCTTAGAACCTGTAACCCGAGATTACCATTTGAACATCCCAAGTCGTATATCCGCGTTCCCAACTGGTAATAATGAGCTGTCAGCTGCGCCTGCCGCCGGATACTCTCCTTATATAACGGTACCGACCTGACCAGCATGTCATCAAAAACCTGTGTCACGTTTTCATTGAACCGGAAAGGCTCAATATTATCTTTTTTCTGTGCAAATACCTTGTCTTTTTTCATTTTATTACCCTGCCATACAACTGATCCCACCTTCTTTATATTATTTGGCCAAGAAGTGCAAGAAGGCCGTTTGTGCCATGTTATTATCACTTGACTGAAGTGTTTTCATAATGCTATTTATCCCATGTATTTTGTCTTCATTATATCCGGTGACAGCATAACAATTTGCAGGAGGTTAATCCTATGGAAATCGTTGGAATTGATGTCGGTTTTGGTTTCACAAAAGCGTATAATGGTAAAGATTCCGTCATATTCAAGTCAATTATCGGGGATGCCACAGATATCCAGTTTCAATCGCTTTTGGGAGATGAAGCCTCAGCTTCCAGCCTGCATATAACTCTGGATGATAAATCTTATTTTTTAGGCAGTTATGCCGAACTTCAATCAAACATCCGAGAATTTACCCTGGACCAGGATAAGCTTTTGGCCGATTTTGTAAAAATACTTGCCATTGCTGCCGCAGGACTTGTCACAGACACATCCGCACCGATAAATGTAGTCTCCGGGCTGCCAGTGGGGTATCTGAAAAGGGACAGCAAAAAATTAAAAGATATGATCCGCGGTGTTCATGAAATCACATTTCACCACGGCAATGGCCAAAATGAAACCAAGCGGATCCATATTGATAAGATACATGTCATCCCACAGCCCATTGGATCCATTTTCAACCTGATATTTGATGAGCAGGGGAAAATAAAGGATAAGAGTCTTGCCAAACAAAAACTGGGTGTTGTGGACATTGGCTTTAAAACCACAGATTTCAGTATTTTCGATCATCTTCAGTATATTGAAAGAGGCTCATCCACCATGGATACCGGAATTTCCAAATGCTTCTCTGTTATAGCCAATAAACTGCGCCAGGAGAGCAATATCAGTATAGAACTCTATCGGATGTACAAGTTCATTGAATCCGGGATGATTAAAATCAGGGGCAAGGAGTACAATATATCCAATTTGAAAAAAAGGGTATACGGCCATGCCGCATCCGCCATTGCCTCAGATCTGAACCGTCTGTGGGAGAACGACTGGGATATTGACTCCATTATACTCTCCGGCGGCGGCAGTATTGAACTGGCCGAATACCTGAGCCCCAATATTGACGGCAATGTTATCCCTATCGGCCGCGGTATTGATGCAAGATTCAATAATGTGCAGGGATATTGCAAATTCGGCCGCTACAAATGGGGATATACCAGGTACATTAAAGACAAACAGGAGAGCCAGGAAACAAAAGAGACCCCGCCGGAACCTGAAAAAAATGAAGAGCCCCCCCCTGCTGACAAAGATGCTGCAGAAAAACCGTCCAAAGGACTTTCATGGCTGAGACGCCAGAGTTAGACACCAAATATTTATGAATAAAAAAAACCTACTCAATGTACTGAACCTGGTGGCCGACGGAAATTTGTCGGTCACAGATGCCCAGAAAAAACTGGCCCACCTGGATTTTGAAGATATCGATTTTGCCAGAATTGACCATCACCGAACCCTGCGCAAAGGGTTTCCCGAGGTCATCTTCGGGCAGGGAAAAACCAGCGACCAGATTATCGGAATTATGGAAAAAATGATTCCCAACGATGATATCATACTGGTGACACGGCTTAACGGCGAAAAGGCCGCAGCCGTCTGTGCTGCATTTAAATCAGCCCACTATTTTGAAGACGCCCGTCTGCTGTGGCATAAAACACGGGAACCCGAACAAACCGGAACCGGTGATATTCTTGTCATCTCCGCCGGCACATCGGATATTCCCGTCGCAAAAGAAGCCGCCCTGACAGCCCAGGCCATGGGCAACCGGGTTGAAACCATCTTTGACGTTGGCGTTGCCGGGATTCACAGGCTGTTTGCCCACCAGAAAAAAATCCAGGATGCCGCCGTTATCATCGTGGTTGCGGGGATGGAAGGGGCGCTGCCCAGTGTGGTTGCCGGGATGGTGAAATCCCCTGTCATCGCCGTACCCACAAGCATCGGATACGGTACCAGCTTCGGAGGGATGACAGCACTTTTAGGGATGCTCAATTCATGCAGTTCCAATATAGCCGTGGTGAATATTGATAATGGATTTGGTGCCGGCTACATGGCCTCAGCCATCAACCATGTATCGGCAGAGTAATGGTAAACACCGTCCCCTTGCCGGGAACGGACGCCACGCTGAGTTTTCCCTTGTGATCTTCCGTAATTATAAAATAGGCAACCGATAATCCAAGCCCGGTTCCCTGATCCACCGATTTTGTTGTAAAAAACGGTTCAAAAACGCGTTTTCTGACGTCTTCGCTCATTCCGGGACCGCTGTCTCCAATATGGATACAAACATTGGTTCCCTGCATGGAATATTGAATATGAAATACAGGGGAGCATTCTGATTTACCCCCCGGCTCAGCCATGGCTTCTGCACCGTTTTTTATGATATTTAAAAACACCTGCTGAATCTTGCTGGCTTCACACAACACATCGGATAGTCCTTTTTTGCCCGTGGTTTTAATTGCTATCCTTTTAAAATCAAAGCGTTTTTTCAAATCATAATCGTTTTGTGCAAGTTCAATGGTCCGCTCCAGCAGCCCTGGAAGATTTTCATAATGTTTTGCACCTTCTCCCTTTTTGGCAAAAGAGAGCATATTATCCACCACCCGGGCAGCCCTGATTCCGGCCTCATTTATGTGTTCCAGTTGCTGGACAACATTCCTTTGTTTAACGTATGCTTCTATAGTATCCATTGAAGTACCGGCTTTTGCAGCAGCCGCAACGTTGGCCGGTATTTTTGTGGTCAACCGTTGTAAAAGGACCTGGGCGTTCTGCATCATACCGGCCAGAGGATTATTTATTTCATGGGCCATCCCTGCCGCAAGCCCTCCCACGGAGAGCATTTTTTCAGACTGGATCATCATTTCCTCTATCTGAATCTGCTCGGTGACATCATCCATCCTGATCACCGCTCCTTTTACCCCGCGGTCTTTTAAAGGATACACCGTTATGTTTACATATCGTGTTGTCCCGCCCACTCGATGGGGCACTTTACTCTTTTCAATGACTTTCTGATCTTTGATGGCAGTATTGATGGTCTGGCTGTACCGGGAAAGATACGGAAATAATTCCACAAACGATTTTCCCATAGCGGTATTCGCATCAATGCCGGTAACATCAGCCGCTTTTGCATTCCATTGCGTGATATTTCCTTCAACATCGACTCCAATAAGGATAGACGGCATTGAATTGACCACATTATCAATATATACCTTTGCCCGGCGAAGCTCCCTGAAAAGAAGCATACTGCTCAATCCGTCTGCGATCCGTTGACAAATGCCTTTGAAAAGCTGACTTTCCTTATCCGTCCATATCCGGTTGTGAGAACACTGGTGAAGACCCACTTCCCACGCATCGCCGGTCCTGGGGAATACAGCCATAGCGATTTGAGACATCACATGCCGCTCTTTTGTAACATCGGACCTGACCTTTTTTTGTGAGTTTGAATCAAATACCACAGGATCGTTAGAGGCAACGATTTCTGCTATGATCCTGGATGCTTCCGGGGTAATATCAAAGGTATCACCCGGTGGAACATACCATTGATCCCGGCACCTTAAAAAAGGCACTTCATAGGAGCCTGCTTTTGGATTGCAGGGAAATAGAATCCACGCCCGGTCACTGTCAAAGATGTCATTCATGGCATCTAAAATGCCGTTGAGCATCTGCTCCATGTCGATCGCATTAATGATAATTTTATTGATCCGGTCATAGCATGCACTTTGGAACTCCATCTGCTTTCTTTGTGTAATATCCCGGGCAAAGGTAATCACCGAGTTGACCTCCTTTTCACCGGTAAATTCCGGGCATAACAGCCAGTCTATCCATTTTTTTTGTGGCAGCTCAAACTCAATACGATGAACTTCTCTGGTGTTGAATACATCTTGGATGGCAGCTTCCCATTGCTCTACAAGCGGGGCTGAAAAATTCAATTCCCGGTGGGTCTTTCCAATCATCTGCTGCGGCGAATATCCCAAATTTTTTATGGCCGGGTTAACATAAAGGTGCCTGCCTAAACGGTCAAACCGCATGATAATATCATGGGAATTCTCCGAAAGGATTCTGTATCGCTCTTCATTCACCTTCAACGCATCGTTCACGCGCTTGCGTTCAATGGCAACGGCAATCTGCCGGGAAATGGAAACAAGCATTTCCAGGTCATTGCGGGTATATGCATGCGGATCATCATAGTTTTGAATCGCCAGTATGCCAATGACGACACCATCGGTAATCAACGGCACCCCAAGATAAATCTGAGGCGCGGTTCCGACGATTTTATTTTCCTGATGCCTCTTGATTAAATCATCCTTGTTCAACAGCAGGGGTTTTTTCTTTAATATTACCTCACCGGTCAATGATTCTTTTTCAAATATTCGAACGGAATTCATAGACGCCCCGTCTGCTTCATCAATAAAATAGGGGAAATGAAGAATACCTTTTTCGCGATCATAGATGGAAATATAAATATTGGGCACATCAATAAGGCTGTCTAACGCCTTATGAATTGAAATAAAAAGATCTGTAAGATTTGGGGTTTTGTCAACTGCATTGGAGATATCCAGCAGCGTCTGTCTTATTTTGAGTTCATTCTCAAGGCTATTGACTCTTTTTTCCAGCAAATCGATTGTCGAAACCGGCTGCTGTGTTTTATTCTTTTTGGCCATTCAACACCCCAGGAAAGCAACTGAATCATTTCCGTTAAATCTCACGCCGAAGAGCGACTGCATCCTTATGTTTGGGGTCAATTCTGATAATCTGACCCAGGTACTCGTCTGCCTTGAGAATTTTACCATTCATATAATAGAGTTTGGCAATCTGAAACTTGGCCTCGACATGTCCCCTGACATGCCTGTCGACTTCAATAAAACTGGCCATTGCCTGATCATAATCACGCACCTGTAGATGCACCATGCCTGCCTTGAAGACCATTTCATAGTTGGAGGGATTCTCCTTGATACTTTCCATCAGCAGACGGCGGGGATAATCGAGCTCTCCATTAGCCAGGCAAATATCAATAACCTGTTCCCGTGCGGCATTATGCCGCTTTGAACGTGTAATTACCTTGGAAAATATTTCCATGGCCAGATGCCGTGCCTTGTTCAACAATAGCTTTTCAGCCAGCTTCATGGCCTTTTCATGGAACTTATCGCTAAGAGACAGAATTTGAAGATAATATTTCCCTGCCCTTTCAAGCTCACCCTGACCTGTATAATAATCTGCCAGATGAGCGCGGGTAATAGTATCCTGACGGTTAACCGATGCCGCCTTTAACAGGCATTTTTCTGCAATGCCCGGTTTGTTAATTTTAAAATGAAGCAGCCCTAGCTGGCGCAAAAGTTTAGACGCACTGGGTTTATGGGTCAGAGCGATACGAACATGCTGAATGGCCCCTTCAAAATCTCCGTTTTCTTCCAGGTCTCTTGCCTTCAACCGATGAAGCGTTGCTTTATCAGGATTATTCGCCTGTTCAACCACTGCTTTTATTTTATTGTCCAGGGCTGCAAGCGTTAACGGTTTTAAAAGATAAGCATTGATGTCGGTTTCAGCAACATGGGAAACAATATCCCGCTCGGCCTCGGCTGTCACCATAATGACCGGCATATCACGAAGCTGCTTATCATTCCTTATCTTCTCAAGCATTTCGATGCCATTCATCACCGGCATATTCCAGTCCAAAATCGCCAGATCAAACCGGCCATTGCTCAAGGCCTCCAACCCTTCTCTTCCATCGCCTGCAAATCTTAACGTACCGCCGATGCTCAAATTTTTAAGCATTTTTCTAATGGTCAGGCGCATGCTTTTCATATCATCAACGATTAGAATTGACATGGTTTCAATATTGATCATATCTTGGCTTCCCTGATAAAAGATTGATACTCCTTTTCAATGACAACAAAAGTATCTTTAAAAAGATCTGTCTTTTTTTCTTTTGCATGGGTTTCAAGAGCCAGTGCCGCATTACGTAGCAAGTCGGCATTCACGTTGGCAGATGATCCTTTCAACGCATGGGCTCCTGCTCTGACCTGGTCATCGTCATTGGACGATACGGCTTTGGATATTTGCTCTAATAATTCAGGTGCCTCCTGGAAAAAAGAATCTAAAATGACCGCTACCAATTCATCATCCTGACCAAACCGTTCATGCAGTTTTTCCTTATTAAAACAAAGGTCACCGGCTTCTTGAGCATCTATGACTTGAGTATCTATGATTGGTACGGAAGATCCACCTGCTTTCTGGCGCTTCATTTCTGCAGACGGTTCGGCAGCAGGCAGGGGCTGTGATACTTCTTTGATTTCTACTGTCTGCACAGTATCGGTTAAATTTTTACGGATCTTTTCCGACAGAATATCGGGTTCAACCGGCTTGGCAATAAAATCATTCATACCGGCATCCAAACATTTCTGACGATCACTTTCAAAGGCATTCCCGGTCATGGCCACGATCGGCACCGGCGTAAGCTGGTTCTCCTCTTCATGTTCGCGTATAGTACGTGTGGCTTCAAATCCGTCCATTACCGGCATCTGGCAATCCATTAGTACAAGATCAAATGCACCTTCAGTGACTTTAGTGACCGCTTCTTTTCCATTTCGGGCCTGATCCGTCTGGTACCCTAATTTTCCGATCAATGCCTTGGCCGTTAAAAGATTGGTCTCCATGTCCTCAACAATCAGAATCTGACGTAGTTGCTTCTTATTTTCAATGATACTGTATTTGGTAATTATGGGTAAAGGCGTCGTTGATTGATCTTTATCCGGCTGGGATAGAACCGCCTTGACAGCGTCTAAAAGCAATGTTCTTTCAACCGGCTTGCTTAAAAAAGCTGAAAATCCCAGATCTTCGAATCGCCTGGCATCCCCTTTTTTGCCTATGGCGGTCAACAGCATTTTTTTCGTTGAACAAAAATCATTGTCCTGCATCATTCTTTTGCCCAATGTCTCCGCCGGTTTATCGGATTCCTTGGCCTCCATAATCACCAGATTAAAAGGGGCTGTTTCATCTTTGGCCCATTTAAGCATCTCCATGGCTTCAGTTTCATCAAAGGCCTGTTCATACTCAAACTTGTGGGCGTTCAAGTTCCTTTCAAAATTTTGTCCAAGACTTGAACCGTCACTCAATACGAGCATCTTGCAAGACTCCAGGCTGCAACTAAATGGGTTGACTGCCCGTTGACTTATGGTTTGTTTTTCAAGCGGCAGGGTAAACCAGAACGTCGACCCGATCATCTCAATGCTCTCCACACCGATCTGCCCCCCCCATTTTTTCAACCAGCAGTTTTGATATGGCCAGTCCCAATCCGGTACCACCGTATCTTTTTGTAATTGATGAGTCGGCCTGTGTAAAAGACTGGAACAACATTTTTACCTGCTCTTCACCAATACCGATTCCGGTATCTTCCACGTTGAAATGAAGAACTGCCGTGTCATCATCTTCCGAGGTCATAGTGACGGTTAGAATAACCTCTCCGGCTTCCGTAAATTTAATGGCATTGCCTGTCAGGTTATTTAGAATCTGCCGGACCCGGCCGATATCACCCCCTAAAAGACAGGGAACATCAGATGCGATGGAATAGGAAAAATCGATTCCCTTTTGACGGGCCTGCAGTTCAGGTAAAGAGACAATATCTTTAATGGCAATTTCAAGGTCAAAATTTCGGATATCGAATTCCAGTTTACCTGCCTTGATTTTTGACAGATCCAGAATATCATTTACGATCGATAACAGCGCCCTGGCACTGTTATAGACGATTTGAGAATATTTTCTCTGCTCATCATCCAGTTCTGAATCTAAAAGTACATGCATCATGCCGATGATCCCATTCATGGGATTTCTGATTTCATGGCTCATATTGGCAAGAAACTGGTCCTTAATTTTCATGGCAGAGGCTGCATCCTGATGAATTCTGCTGCATTCTGCCCGGGATGCCTTAAGAAGAACACTGTTGCGCTCTTCTTTTTTTATAACAGCCCACATGCTAGCGCCGACTAAAAGGAACAAGACAATTAGATGGCTGGTCCTGTATACGCTGATATTGACCAGGGATCCGGACAATAAAAAAGGCACTATCCCGGTCTGGGCCAAGTAAAACATTAGAAACAAAAGCCCCGCCAGCGTAAGGTATATCCGTTTTTCAAAACTGCTGCGAAAAAGAGAGATAAACGCCGGTATTACCATCACTATAAATATAGCGACACTGAAAATTCCGCCTGTCTTATAGCATACCACACCAATATAAAGGATAAGCAGGCTGTTTAAGACATGTGCTGCCAAGGCATAATCGCGGGCCTCAATCCAGAACAAATTGACGCCCAGTGCGATGAGGACACAGAGACCAAAAAGGACCAGACCAATCGCCCCCAAAGTTACAAACAGGATTAAATGGAATAGGACAAGCCCTGAAAACAGCCAAGAAAACACCTTAAGATTTTTTGAATCGTGCATGAGTACTCTTGGTAAATGGTTTATATGGTTATAAATATCAGTCTTCGTTTTGAAATAGACACTTGAAGATGAAATAAAGCATATTAAGTATTAGAACCTTAAACATGATAAAATTATATAGAAACGTGGCAGGGCTTGTCAAATTTATTTTAAGACGGTTATTTTAAACGCTTTTTAAGATTATTCTTGACTTTACTAAAATTTATATATAATAAATCTTATTTAAGTAGAGTAAAAAAATTATGAACAAGAATATTATTAGCATACTACTAGTCCTTATTATTATCGTGGAGGTCATTCTTAGCACCTCCAGACGAAGGGGCTCCTAGTGGCATAAACCTGATTAAAATCAAAAAAGCCGTTATCAGCCCCAACCGGGCAGATAACGGCTTTTTTAGTTTGGAGAGAAATTAATGAGAAGCCACATTGCGACAAAAGGGATTGCCAGAGCACCGCATAGAAGTCTGATGAAGGCGCTTGGGTATACAGACCGGGAAATTCACCAGCCGCTGATCGGCATTGCTAATTCCGCCAATGAACTGATTCCAGGTCACATGCATCTTGACAATATTGTCAAGGCTGTAAAGGCAGGCGTCAGCATGGCCGGCGGAACCCCCATGGAATTTTCCACCATCGGCGTGTGTGACGGCATTGCCATGAACCATAAAGGGATGCACTACTCCCTGGCTTCCCGGGAACTGATTGCCGATTCCATTGAAGTCACTGCAACGGCTCACCCCTTTGATGCCATTGTGATGGTACCCAATTGCGATAAGATCGTCCCCGGGATGCTGATGGCCGCAGCCCGGCTTAACATCCCGGCCATATTCATCAGCGGCGGCCCCATGCTTTCCGGTAAACACCCGGACAACAAGGACAAAAAGATTGACCTGGTCACTGTGTTTGAAGCCGTGGGTGCGGTCCAGTCCGGCAGGATGACCGAAGCACAGCTGACCGATATCGAAAATTGTGCCTGCCCTACCTGCGGGTCCTGCGCCGGTATGTTTACGGCCAATTCCATGAACTGCCTGACAGAGGCCATCGGTATGGCCCTTCCGGGCAACGGCACCATCCCGGAGCCCTACTCTGAAAGGATACGCCTGGCCAAACAAACCGGTATTCAGATTATGGAGATGCTTGAAAAAAAGATCACGCCTGACAAAATCATGACCCCGGATGCCTTTGAAAATTCGTTGACCGTAGACATGGCATTGGGCTGTTCCACCAATACAGTACTGCATTTAAAAGCGATCGCCCATGAAGCGGGTGTGGATATCGATCTGAACCAAATTAATGAGATCAGCAAAAAAACACCCCATTTATGTGCATTAAGCCCGGGTGGTGAAGACCGGATCGAGGACCTGAACTTTGCCGGCGGTATTCCTGCTGTTCTAAAAGAGCTGCATGAAAACAGCATGCTCAATGATCAATGCATGACCGCCACTGGAAAAACGCTTAAAGAAAATCTTGAAACCGTAACCATAAAAGACCAGCAGGTGATCCGGAAAGTTAGTGATCCCTATCATCGCGAAGGAGGGTTAGCAGTACTCTTTGGCAACCTTGCCAAAGAAGGCTGCGTCGTCAAACAGTCCGCAGTCCTGGACAGTATGCTGAAGCACGAGGGCCCTGCCAGGGTGTTTGACTGTGAAGAGGCGGCCACCGAGGCCATTCTCGACAACCGGATCAACAAAGGCGATGTGATTGTTATCCGGTATGAGGGCCCGGCAGGCGGTCCCGGGATGCGTGAGATGCTGACCCCCACCTCTGCCATTGCCGGTATGGGGCTGGATGATTCCTGCGCGCTGATCACGGATGGCCGGTTCTCCGGCGGCACCAAGGGTGCCTCCATCGGACATGTTTCACCGGAAGCAGCTGACGGTGGCCTGATCGCCGTTATTCGGGAAAATGACCGGATTAAAATTGATATCCCGGCCAAAACCATAAATTTGCTGGTTCCTGAAGATGAAATCACCAGGCGTTTTGCCGGGTGGTCTTCACCTGAACCCAAAATTAAAACAGGATATATGGCCCGCTATGCAAGGCTTGTCAGCTCTGCAGGAAACGGCGCTATATTTAAATAATTTATCTTAGGAGATAAGAATGAAACTTACAGGTGCAGAGATACTGCTGAAAATGATCAAGTCCGAAGGCATTGACACCATATTCGGTTATCCGGGCGGCGCTGTTATTGATATTTATGATGCTCTGGCCAAAGAAACCGGCCTTAATCATGTCCTGGTCCGGCATGAGCAGGGTGCTGTTCATGCAGCAGATGCTTACGCCCGCGCCAACAAGTCTGTCGGGGTGGCCCTTGTTACGTCCGGTCCAGGTGCCACCAATACGGTTACGGGAATCGCTTCTGCCCATTCCGATTCCATCCCGGTGGTGATTTTCACAGGCCAGGTCCCCACAGGTCTCATAGGCAATGATGCTTTTCAGGAAGTTGACATAGTCGGGATCACCCGCCCCTGTACCAAACACAATTACCTGGTAAAAAGTGTTGATAAACTGGCCGCAACAATTAAAGAAGCCTTTCATCTGGCAAGATCCGGGAGACCGGGACCGGTTCTGGTTGATCTTCCCAAAGATATTGTCGGCACCAGTGTTCCGTTTAAGGAACCTGAAAATATCTCTTTAAGATCGTATAAACCCAATTACAAACCCAATAAAAAACAGCTGTCCAAGGTTGCCGGCCTGATTAAAAAAGCAAAACGGCCGGTTATTTTTGCCGGCGGCGGGGTTATTTTATCCGAGGCTTCACAGGAGCTGACTAAACTTGCCAAGTTTGCAGACATTCCGGTCACAGGTTCGTTAATGGGCCTGGGTGCTTTCCCGGGATCTGATCCACTCTGGCTGGGGATGCTGGGGATGCACGGTACCTATCGGGCCAATATGAGCATCGGCCACTGCGATCTCATGATTGCAGCAGGTGTCCGGTTTGATGACCGGGTCACCGGTAATGTTGAAAAATTTGCTCCCCATGCCCGTATCGTCCAGATCGATATTGACCCGACATCCATTCATAAAAATATCGAAGTTCAATGCCCCATTGTAGGGGACTGTAAAAATGCACTGACCGGTATCCTTTCCTATATGGAAGGTAATGATCCTGCCGAATTTAAAAACGACCGCCAGGATTGGCTCGACCAGATAAACGAATGGAAAAGCACCACGCCCTTAAAGTATGAACAGGGAAACGATGTGATCAAACCTCAGTATGTTATTGAAAAACTATATGAGGCTACCAACGGAGATGCCATCATCACCACAGAAGTGGGCCAGAACCAGATGTGGGCCGCCCAGTATTACCATTTTAACCAACCCAACCATTTCATCACATCAGGCGGACTTGGCGTTATGGGATTCGGTCTTCCCGCCGCCATCGGCGCAAAGGCAGCATGTCCGGACAAACTGGTTATCGATGTGGCTGGTGACGGCTCCATCCAGATGAACATCCAGGAACTGATGACCGCTATTGAATCCAAAATCGATGTCAAGGTGGTAATCCTGAACAACCAGTATCTTGGAATGGTGCGGCAGTGGCAGGAACTTTTTTATGACAAGGTCTACTCTGCCACCAGCATGGAAGCAGCACCTGATTTTGTAAAACTGGCCGATGCATACGGCGCCACAGGACTACGCTGTACAGATCCGTCCAAAGTGGTGGAAACCCTTGAAGAGGGATTGAATACAAAAGGCACGGTTATCATGGAGTTTGTTGTGGACAAAGAGGAATCGGTCTACCCCATGGTTCCGGCCGGTGGTGCCATTACGGATATGCTTCTGGTTTAATACAATAGTTCTGAGTTCTGCGTTTTGAGAGCAACTGCAACCTTTGAATATCTCATGACGCATCTTTTAATATATTTAAGGATAAAATATTATGGAAATACAATCGTACCTGCTCAGCATCCTCGTAGATGACGAACCCGGGGTGTTGTCAAGAATTGCCGGTCTGTTCTCCGGCCGTGGATTCAACATCGATTCTTTAAATGTTGCAAGCACAGTTGACCCTGATGTATCCCGCATCACCATGACCACCAGCTGTGATCCCCCTACCATTGAGCAGATAAAAAAACAGCTCCATAAGCTGATCAATGTCATTACAGTCAATGATCTGACCGATAAAAAATATGTTCAGCGGCAGCTGGCTCTGATCAAGGTCAATGCCAACGCGGAAAAAAAGGCGGAAATATTGCGGATTGTCGACATCTTCAGATGCAAGATTGTCAATGTCGCTCAATCGCACTACACTATTGAGGTGTCCGGAAACAATGAAAAACATGACGCCATTGTCTCTTTGCTTCAACCCATGGGTATTATTGAAATCGCTTCAACCGGAGCCATTGCCCTGGCAAGAGAAAATGGAAAGAAAAAATAGTTCCGACCATACGGGAACACGCTTAACAAACGGGCAAAGATAATAGGACACAACAATGAAAAACGCACTGTTATATGATACAACGCTTCGAGACGGCATGCAGGGAGAGAATATCTTTTTTTCAACCGAAGACAAGATAAAAATAGCCAAAAGACTGGATGAAGCAGGTATCCATTATATTGAGGGCGGCTGGCCGGGATCTAACCCGGGCGCCCAGCATTTTTTTGAACTTGCTAAGGATATCGAGTTTAAAAACGCTAAAATCGCCGCTTTCGGTTCAACCCGGCGTCCGGGAAAAACCTGCGAACAGGATTCCAATATTGCGGCATTGATCGACAGCCAGGCACCTGTGGTCACCATTTTCGGCAAATCCTGGGATCTGCACGTGGAATCGATCATGAACAACAGCAAAGATGAAAATCTAAACATGATCAAAGAAAGTGTGGCCTTTGTGCTGTCCCACGGCCGTGAGGTTATTTATGATGCCGAACACTTTTTCGACGGGTTTAAGGCCAATGCCGATTATGCGTTACAGACCCTTGAAGCAGCAGTAACCGGCGGGACAAAATGCCTGGTATTGTGCGACACCAACGGCGGTTCCATGCCGTGTGAAATTGAAGATATCACCAAGGCGACCATGGATCACTTCAAAGACGCCGGTGATGTAACCTTCGGCATTCACACCCACAACGACTGCGCCATGGCGGTTGCCAACTCCATCCATGCGGTTCATTGCGGCGCTACCATGGTCCAGGGCACCATCAACGGATATGGGGAGCGGTGCGGCAATGCGGATTTGACCGCCATTATCCCGATTCTGGCCGTAAAGATGAACCGGAAGTGTATTTCGGATGAAAACCTTGAAAGGCTGTTGAACCTGTCACGCTTTATCTCTGAAACCGCCAATGTGCCGCCGGTTAACTCACGGCCGTTTGTGGGAAAAAGCGCTTTTGCCCATAAAGGCGGGGTTCATGTCAGTGCGATCATGAAAAACCCGAAAGCATATGAACATATGCCCCCGGAACGGGTCGGAAACAAACGACGCGTAATCGTTTCCGAGCAGTCCGGGAAAAGCAATATTGAATATAAAGCCAGGGAACTGGGCGTCGACCTGGGAGAGAATGGGGCCAATGGCCATCAAATTGTCCGTGTCATCAAGGAACTTGAAGACTACGGGTATGAATTTGATGCTGCCGAAGGCTCTCTAAAGCTGATCATGGAAAAGCTTACCGAGCAGTTTGTCCCCCATTTTGAACTGGTATCCTTTAGGGTCGTGGTGGAAAAAGACCAAGAACGCCCCTGCTACTCCCATGCCATGATTAAAATCAAGGTGGGCCATAAAACAGAAATCACCTCTGCCGAAGGAGATGGTCCGGTCAGTGCGCTTGATAATGCCTTAAGAAAAGCACTGGCCACCATGTTTCCGAAGGTGAACGACATGCATCTGGTCGATTTTAAAGTTCGTGTAATCGACGGTATGGACGGTACGGATGCCAAGGTAAGGGTCCTTATTGAATCCCGTGATGAGAACAATATTTTTTCCACCATCGGGGTTTCCGAAGATATTATTGAAGCAAGCTGGCAGGCATTGGCCGACAGTTTCCAGTACAAACTTTCATTAGATAACAAATAGAACAAGGTAAAATAATATGACACAAGACAACGAGATTATCATTTTTGACACAACGTTGAGAGATGGGGAGCAGTCTCCGGGGGCAAGCATGAACCAGGCTGAAAAACTCAGGCTTGCCACCCAGCTTGAAAGACTGGGGGTCAATGTGATTGAGGCAGGATTCCCGGCAGCATCTGTTGGGGATTTTGAAGCGGTAAAAGCCATTGCCGAAACCTTAAAAAAGTGCCAGGTGGCCGCTCTTTGCCGTGCAAACGAAGACGATATCAACCGTGGATGGGAAGCCATCAAAAATGCTGCTCACCCGAGGATTCATACCTTTATCGCCACATCCGAGCTTCACATGAAGTACAAGCTTCAGATGGAAGCCGACCAGGTACTGGAACAGGCCGTCAAATCTGTGAAACTTGCCGCCTCCTATACCGACAATGTGGAATTTTCCGCAGAAGACGGATCCCGGTCTGACAAAGACTTTTTATGTAAAGTATTCGGGGCTGTGATCGACGCCGGCGCCACTACTGTGAACCTGCCGGATACTGTCGGGTATGCCATTCCCGAAGAGTACGGCGAGCTGATTGAATATGTCATTGCCAATACACCCAATATCGACAAAGCCATTTTAAGTGTTCACTGCCACAATGACCTGGGCCTTGCCACATCCAATACCTTGACCGCTGTCAAGGCTGGTGCAAGACAGGTGGAAGTCACCATTAACGGAATCGGGGAGCGGGCTGGAAACACCTCTTTAGAAGAGGTGGTCATGTCCTTTCATACTCGGCCCAACTTTTTTCCCTACAGCACGACCATCGATACCACAAAAATTTATCCTATCAGCCGTCTGGTTTCCATGATTACAGGGATCCTGGTTCAGCCCAACCGGGCCATTGTCGGTGCCAATGCCTTTGCCCATGAAGCAGGTATCCACCAGGACGGGGTGCTCAAAAACCCCATGACCTACGAGATCATGAAGCCTGAAACTATCGGTTTGAGCAAAAACAGCCTGGTCCTGGGCAAGCACTCGGGCCGTCATGCCTTGAATACCCACATCCAGAATATGGGCTACGACCTGTCCAAAGATGAACTTGATACGGTATTTGAAAAGTTCAAACGCCTTGCAGACAAGAAAAAATCGATCCTTGACGAAGACATTGAAGCCTTGATTAACGAAGGTGTTTTGAGAAGCTCCGAGACCTTCTGCCTGGAATACATCCATGTGCTGTGCGGCAGTACGGTTTTCCCCACTGCCAGCGTTCAGTTGAACATTAACGGGCGGCCCGTTCAAGGTGCCACAGAAGGGAACGGTCCCATTGACGCGGTTTACAATATCATTTCCAAATTGACCGATACCAAATCCAAACTGCTGCGATTCACCATTTCCGCACTAACTGAAGGAACCGATGCCCAGGGTGAGGTAACGGTCCGACTTGAGGAAGACGGAATTGTGGCCCTTGGAAAAGGGGCTGACCCTGATATTATTACCGCCAGTGCCCTGGCCTATATCAACGGGCTGAACCGCCTTGAATATCTTAAGGAAAACCCGGTGGTCAAGGCTGAAAACTTTTAACCCGAATCTTTATTAAATTTAAGATATAGCCACCACTTGGCGGATTAAAGGCAGCAGGTATTTATATAGCCCTGCTGCCTTTAGCTGAGACCAAAAGGAGACCAGGCATGTCCGAACTGTGAAATTACGACTGGGATGCAGACGATTATGCCAGACACTCCGGTGTCCAGGCACAATGGGCTGATGATCTGATATCCAAACTTCAGCTCACAGGAACCCAGTCCATTCTTGACATCGGCTGCGGGGACGGGAAAACAACGGCTAAGATGGCAGCCCATCTTCCTTTTGGGCATGTTTTTGGTATTGACACCTCTTCTAAGATGATCCGGTTTGCCAACCAAAATTATCCCCCACACACCATTCCAACCTGTGCTTTGGACAGCATGATGCCCGACACTTTGAGTTGCCCTTAAAATTCAATATTGTCTTTTCAAATGCGGCCCTCCACTGGTTAAAAAATTACAAGCCGGTTCTGGCCTGTATTCACAAAGCGCTGAAACCCGATGGCCACATTATTCTGTAGATGGGCGGCAAAAGCAATGCCGCTGATTTCATCCGGGTGGTTGGAAAAATCATATCCCACGCCCCCCCCGGGATGAGTATTTTAAAGATTTTAGGGTTCCCTATGGATTTAATGAACCCCGGAATTATTCAAAATGGCTGGTTGAAGCAGGCCTGTCACCATCCCGCGTTGAGCTGATTCCAAAAATGATGGCCTATGATACTACCCGAAAACTGGCCGGGTGGTTCCGAACGACCTCGCTGCCGTATACAAGCAGGATACCCATCGACCGGCAGGAGGATTTCATCTCCCAGGTCATTGAAAGCTACGTCGCCCGCTATCCCAAAGATGAAAACAAAAAAATTTGTGTAAAAATGGATCGGCTTGAGGTCGAAGCGTACAGGTCTTAACTTTATTGTCGACGGGTTACCCTAAGGCAAAACCATCCTGAAAACAAAGGCAGTCGTTTTTCCAGCAGAGAATAATGTAAGGCTCCTGATCAAAACAACTTTTCAGATTTTTCTTGACACGTTATGAACACCAGCCCTATAACGATAACAATGTTCATCAACCCTTAATTTATATGGAGTTTGCTCATGAAACGTGCAACAAATTGTCTGATTCTGTCTGCCATCCTTTTGTTTTGTCTTACCTCGCTTGGCCTTGCCCAGGAAACATCGATTGTCGGCAAATGGAAAACCATTGACGATGAGACCAATAAACCAAAATCCATTGTTGAAATCTTTGTGCGAGACGGTAAATTCTATGGTAAAATCATTAAACTTTTTAGAGACCCGGGTGAAGACCCTAACCCCACATGCGAGTCCTGCGATGATGATGATCCACGAAAGGGTCAGCCGATCATTGGCATGGAGATCATCAAAGACTTGGTAGAAGATGACGGTGAATACTCAGACGGAACCATTTTAGATCCTGGTGATGACGCAGGAGACGTATATACCTGTAAATTATGGTTGGAAGACGGCAAACTCATGGTTCGCGGATATATAGCCTTCTTTTTCAGGACCCAGACATGGCACAAGGTCGAATAGCCTTAAGATAAAACCAGATCACACGATATTTTCGATCCTGCAGAAGCTGTCGTAAAAGGCAGCCTGTTCACCCATATCGGAGATCACAGGATCGGTTAAAAAATTTACCCCACCGCTTTTATGCCACCACCCCTGGTGCATAAAAGCGGTGTTTTCTATGATATCTTCCGACACCACTAAAATCGTTTCAATCGCGGCATTTTTTCCCACAACCCTTACCTTATTTCCATGAACCACACCACACTCGCCAGCCGTTTGCCCATTAATATAGACCATTGGCAGATCATCCACAAATGCAAACCCTTGCGAATGAAGTGAGCCCTGAGTATGACAGGTTAAAAGCCGCAAAGGAAATTTTCTGTCCGCCGTCATGGGGGGCATAAATTCGGGCAACGGAGACAGTCCGTCTTTTTGGGCGGTTTCACTGTAGAGTTCATATTTGCCGGACGCTGTTTCGAAGTCACCCTTTTCCCATGGGATCATCGAGTTTTTCAATCGGATATACTGATCCTCTTTCTTCAGGTTCTCATAGCTTATTCCAAGATTTGCCAAAAGGGGTTGGACACTGGTTTCAAGATAGGTGTCCGATGATGAAAAGCCCAGGTTATCCATTCCCAGAAGATGTGCCAGTTTCAGGTAAAACTCAAATTCGGGCATCACTTCACAAGGTGGTTCAACCGCCTTTGAGGAGTAATTGATAATAGGTGAATACATGGATGTAATAAATATATCATCCTGCTCAAATGACGTTGCGGCCGGCAGAACGATATCTGCTTGCCGTGCCGTGTCTGTCAGAAAATGATCAAACACGACTTTTAATTTTATTTTGGAGAATGCCGCTACCGTTTTTTTAAGATCAGGGCTCTGGGTTAATGGATTGCCGCCTGCCACCACGATTGCTTTTATTGCCGGGTCTTTGTCTTCGTTTAAATACTCTCCCAGCCTGGCCACGGGAAAGGAGCGGCTCTGCTGGATCTGTTTTCTGCTATTTTTTTCAACATCATAGGCAAAGGGAGCCGCTGCTTTGGCAGCATAGTTGATCCCGCATCCTTTTTTCCCGATTTTACCTGTAATGGCACCCAGGGCATCAATGGCCCTGACGGCATTGCCGCCGTTTTGATATCGCTGCATCCCGAATCCCACATAGATGCATGCTCTTTTGCTGCTGGCATACTCAATGGCCAGACGCTCAACAACATCTGCGGGAACGCCTGTTACGGCCTGAACTTTTTGGGGTGTGAAGGACTTAACATGCCTGGTAAATCTGTTAAACCCTTTTACATTATCGTCAACGAATCCAGTATCAACCAGGCCTTTTTTGATGATAACATGGGCCAGTCCAAGTGCCAGGGCGCCATCGGTTGACGGTACAATGGGAATATGTTCATCAAACGATTTTGCAGTAGCGGTTTTGACGGGGTCGATCACAATCACCCGGCAATCTTTTTTTTTGGCCTTTTTAAGCTTGGCATAAAAATGAAGGCTGGTCTCTTTTGGATTTCTCCCCCAGATCAGGATCATCTTGGCATTTTGGATATCGTCAGGATCATGTCCCCGGGGATTGCCGAAATCATATGTCTGGGCGGCTATACCGGCCCCCCAGCACAGACTACCACGCGGAACGGTTACCCCGCCGAAACAGTTAAAAAAAATGCTTTGAATCCGACCCTTTAAACCGCCATACCCATCGCTTGTATAGTTTAAAATTGCAGTGGATCCATACTGCATTCGAATAGCAGTGAATTCTTCTGCCAGTATATTCAGAACTTGATCATAGGTGGTTTTAACAAAGGAATCACCTTTTCGAATCAGCGGATATCGAATCCTGTCAGGGTGATAATGCCGATCCACCAGGGCTCTGCCTTTTTTGCAGACCACCCCACAGGTAACCGGATGGTTTGGATCTCCCTTTAAAGAGACGATCCTTCCGTTCGCAACCGTAACGACAAACCGGCACAGGTCCGGACAATCCATGTGGCAGGATACGTGAACTTCTCTTTTTTGAGTAGTCATTTTATCGGATTCTTTAAAAAATCAATCGGTTTTCAGGACAGACAAAAAGGCGGATTGTGGGATCTCCACAGATCCGACCATCTTCATTCTCTTTTTACCTTTCTTCTGTTTTTCCAGCAATTTCCTTTTCCGTGAAATATCCCCGCCATAACACTTGGCAGTGACATCCTTCCGAAAGGCGGAAATGGTCTCCCTGGAAATAATTTTCCCCCCGATGGCGCCCTGGATGGGAATCTTGAACTGCTGGCGGGGTATTTCTTCCCGAAGTTTCTTGCAGGCCGTTCTTGCCCTGGATTCTGCCTTGTCTCTATGGATCAACTGAGATAAGGCATCCACCCGTTCTCCGTTGATCAAAAAATCCAGTTTAACAAGATCGGTTTCCTGGTAACCGGAGATCTCATAATCAAAAGAACCATATCCCTGGGTCACGCTCTTAAGCCGGTCATAAAATTCATACACCACCTCGGCCAGCGGCAGGTCAAATTTCATTTCCATCCGATTGCTGGTCAGGTATTGGTAATTTTTACTTACGCCCCGAAATTCGTGGCAAACCTGCATGACATTACCCATGTATTTGTCCGGAACGATAATGGAGGCGTTTATAAAAGGTTCTCTGACCCGGGTTATTTCAGCAGGATCCGGGTATTGGACCGGATTGTCTATAATCTTGACAGTGCCATCGCTATATGTAATCTCGTACATGACCGAAGGTGATGTTAAAATCAAAGAGACATTATACTCGCGCTCCAGCCGCTCCTGGATGACCTCAAGATGCAGCAGCCCCAGAAAACCGCACCGGTAGCCAAATCCAAGTGCAACGGAACTGTCTTTCTCATAAATGAAGGACGCATCATTGAGCTGCAGTTTTTCAAGGGCTTCGGTCAGTTCTGCATAATCATCCGATGCCACCGGATACATGGACGAGAAAACCACCGGAGTGGGTTCCCTGAATCCATCCATGGCCTGGTCGCAGCGTTTATCGGCCATGGTGATGGTATCACCGATCTTCACATCACGGATGTTTTTGATGCCGGCAATAAAATACCCCACCTGCCCTGCCACAAGCTCGCTCTGAGGGCTGCGTTCAATCTGAAACAGTCCGACCTCTTCGACCTTGTACTGAGAGTCGTTGGACATAAATTGAATTTTATCACCTTTTTTGACGGTTCCTTCAATCACCCTGAAATGGACGATAGTACCCCGGAATGCATCATAATGAGAATCAAAGATCAACGCCTTGAAAACATCGCCATTCCCCTGGCTGACAGGTGCTGGCACTTTCTCCACGATGGCCTGGAAAATTTTATCCACTCCGGTCCCGGCCTTGGCCGATACCTCAAGGACACCATCGGAGTCCAGACCCAGATCTTCTTCAATCTGCTCTTTGCACCATTCAATCTCAGCTGACGGCAGATCAATCTTGTTGATCACCGGGATAATCTCCAGATCATGCTCCATGGCAAGGTACAGGTTGGCAAGCGTCTGGGCTTCAACCCCCTGGCTTGCATCCACAAGAATCAATGCCCCTTCACAGGATGCCAGGGCCCGTGACACTTCATAGGAAAAATCAACATGCCCCGGAGTATCAATCAGGTTTAACAGATACTGGGTCCCGTCCGGGGCCGTATACGGAAGAGATACAGTCTGGCTTTTTATGGTAATGCCGCGTTCACGCTCTATATCCATGGAATCCAGTATCTGCTCTTTCATATCCCTGTCGGCAATAATGCCGGAGAGCTGGATCAATCGGTCCGACAAAGTGGATTTGCCGTGATCGATATGGGCGATGATACTGAAATTTCGAATATTCTCTATTTTTAACTTCAAATTATCTCCAAAAACTAATATATTGACAAATTTTCAGGTTATAGCTAAATTTTGCTGTACATAATTATCAATTGAGTTAAAGAGTGTCAAGAAAAGCTCGCGCGGCACACCCAATATTGGAGAAAAACCCATGACATACTCAATCTTGATTGTCGATGACGATACCGCGATTAAGGAGTCCGTAGAAGAATATCTCAAATTATTGAAATATAAGGTAAAAAGCGCCCTGAATGCAGATGAGGCGCTTGAAATTTTACCCGATTATCCTGCTGATGTTGTTCTTACCGACATCATGATGCAGGGTATGGACGGCCTTGAATTGACCCGTAAAATAAAAACGTCTTACGATTGCGATGTCATGGTCATGACCGGTTACAGCGCGGACTATTCCTATGAGGAAGCCATCCAGGCAGGGGCCAGTGATTTTATTTTCAAACCCTTCCGGTTTGAAGAGCTTGACTTGAGAGTTAAGCGGGTTCTGCGGGAAGCGGAATTTAAAAAAGAGCGGAGTAAACTGTTAAAAGAGCTTGAAAAGCTTGCCATAACGGATGCCTTGACCGGCCTTTACAACTCCCGGCATTTCTTTTCGCAAATCAAAACGGAAATAAAACGTTACAATCGTTATTCCCGTCCCTTGTCCCTGCTTATCCTGGATATTGATTTTTTTAAAGAGTTTAATGACACCTGGGGCCATCTTGAGGGTGACAAGGTCCTGATGGGTATTGGAAAGACCATTAACGGATGTATGAGATCCATGGATACGGCCTATCGATACGGTGGTGAAGAGTTTGCCATACTCCTGCCTGAAACAAGCCTCACCAAAGCCTGCGTGGTCGGCGCCAGGATCAAGGATAATATCAGCTCCCGTGTATTTGAGCCTGAACCGGGCACCCAGAAATCGATAACCGTCAGCATTGGTGCCACCGAGCTTGACGGTGACGAAGATTTCAGGTCGTTTATCAGCCGTACGGACAAGGCTCTTTACAAATCAAAAGATTCCGGCAGAAACAAGCTGACATATATTGTCGCACAAGCAGATGATTCGAAATAAAAGGCCTATTCCGTACTGATCCGCATGCTCATGTCCACGGACTGGGCCTGATGGGTCAGTGCGCCGCATGAAATAACGTCCACACCCGTGGCCGCGATCTTATTCAGCGTTGATAACGAGACATTGCCGGAAGCCTCGACCACTGCCCTGCCGTTAATTAATTTAACCGCCTGTGTCATCTGGCCATAATTCATATTGTCCAGCATGATCACCTCCACACCGGCATCAAGCGCCTGCTTCACCTCTTCAATCGTGGTAGTTTCAACTTCAATTTTCATTAAATGAGAAGTCCGGTTCCTGACCGCCTTTACTGCATTCTTAATGGAGCCGGCCACAGCAATATGGTTGTCTTTGACTAAAATGCCGTCATAAAGAGACATGCGATGATTGTAAGCGCCACCGGCCCTGACGGCCTCTTTTTCAAGACCCCTCAGTCCCGGTGTGGTTTTCCGGGTGTCCGTCAGTCTGACATCCGGATGGGAAAGCGCTTCAACAAAAGAGCGGGTCAATGTGGCAATGCCTGACAGCCGCTGCATGAAATTCAATGCAACCCTCTCGCCTTTCAGCAGTGCGACAAGGTCTCCTTTTACCTTGAAAAAGACCTCCCCGTCAGCAATGCGGTCTCCATCTGAAAATTGAGAATCAAGTTCACAACAAGGATCCAGGAGCCTGAACACTTTTTTGGCAATCTCAAGACCTGCCAGCACAAAGGATTCTTTGGCCACGATAATACCGGTCCCCAAAAAGGATTCAAGCAGAATACTTTCAGTTGTGATGTCGCCATGGCCGGAATCTTCAAACAACGCCAGTTTAATTATATTGTCTATGGTATCCATACACCTGTCATTTCAAATGTCATTTCATATTTTTAATACGCTCGAGATTTTCCTTGAGCTTGCCGGCCTTTTCCTCGAGCTGGGCATGCTGGGCCTTTACTTTTTCGATCACCTGCTCCGGTGCTTTGTCAAGGAAGCTGTCGTTGTTGAGCCGCTTTTGAACACCGAGCAGTTCTTTAGTCTTCTTCTCCAGATCTTTTTCCAGGCGTTTGATCTCTTTATCAAAATCGATCACGCCTTCCAGGGACACGAAACTTGTGGTGCCCTGGGTAACCGAAGATGCGCTGGCTTCCGGGATGCTGCCCGCATCACAGAAGAACAGACTTTCAAGGGTGGCCAGGTTCACAATGGTAGCTTTATTTTCGGCAATCGTCAGTTTTTCTTTTTCATCATCGGTAAAGCACAAGACCTTAATTTTCATGGACGGCTGAATATTCATCTCGCTTCGAATATTTCTGATACCTGAGATGAGTTCAGATATAAACGCCATGTCCGATTCAACAGCATCGCTCTTATAGGTTTTATATGCCTCTTCGCTGTATGGATAACTTGCCGCCATGACAGACCCTTTTGTCCCGGGAAGAATATGGTAGATCTCTTCTGTCACAAAGGGCATAAAAGGATGCAGCATGATCAGGATATCCTGCAACACCTTTGTCAGAACGCTGCGGGCGCAGTTTCGCCGCTGTACACCCTCTTTTTCATACAGTGCCGGCTTGGCGGTTTCAAGATACCAGTCACAAAACTCATGCCAGACAAATTGATAGGCTGCAGATGCCGCCTCATTGAATTTATATTTTTCAATACCCTCTTTTACATCAAACGCAGTCTGGCTGCTCCGGGACAGAATCCATTTTTCAGGCAGGGTCAACTTTGACGCATCCACTTTGGTGTCTGCCTCACTGATATGCATCAGTGCAAACCGGGCAGCATTCCAAAGTTTGTTAACAAAAAAGCGGTACCCTTCCACCCGGGACTCGGACATTTTCACATCACGACCCTGGGCGGCAAACGCGGCCAGGGTGAATCGGAACGCATCCGCACCATATTCATCGATCACTTTCAAAGGATCAATGACATTGCCCGTTGATTTACTCATTTTTTTGCCGTGCTCGTCACGTACAAGGGCATGGATATAGACATCATCAAAGGGGACTTCATCCATGAAATGAATTCCCATCATCATCATGCGGGCCACCCAGAAAAACAGAATATCAAAGCCAGTGACAAGGACATTGGTGGGATAGAATGTTTTTAAAAGATCGGTGTTTTCTGGCCATCCCATGGTTGAAAAAGGCCACAGGGCACTTGAAAACCAGGTATCCAAGACATCTGTTTCCTGGACAATCTCACTGGAACCACACCCGGGACAGACAGAAGGATCCGTCTCTTCAACGATCACCTGTTTACAGTCCGGGCATTTCCATACCGGAATTCTATGCCCCCACCAGATCTGGCGTGAAATGCACCAGTCCCTGATATTGTCCATCCATTCAAAATAGGTTTTGGACCAGTTATCCGGTAAAATTTTAGTCCGGCCGCTGCGAACGGCTTCGGACGCTTTTTGCGCAAGGGGGGCCACTTTGACAAACCACTGCTTGGAAATCGAAGGTTCAACAACCGTATGACAGCGATAACAATTTCCCACACTGTGCTTTAACGGTTCCTGTTTTTCCAGAAGCCCCTGCTCTTTTAATGCTTCAACAGCCTGTTTCCGGCACTCAAACCGATCCAGTCCCTTAAATTGTCCAGCCCCTTCGAGCATCATTCCGTCATCATCAATCACCTTGGGTTTGGCAAGAGAGTGTTTTTCTCCCAGATTAAAGTCATTGGGATCATGGGCAGGCGTCACCTTTAAGGCCCCTGTTCCAAAACCGGTATCCACATAGTCATCTTTGATAATCGGGATGACTCTGTCCGTCAGGGGCAGCATCACTTCACTGTCTTCAAGATCTGTGAACCGTTCGTCAGTAGGGTTCACAGCCACAGCTGTATCTCCGAACATGGTTTCCGGCCGGGTGGTGGCAACGGTCAGCCCCTGTTTTTTACCCACAAAAGGATACCTTATATAGTACAGGTAAGCGTCTTCTTCTTCATATTCAACTTCCAGGTCAGCCAGGGCGGTTTTGCACCGCGGGCACCAGTTGATAATATACTGCCCTTCATAGATCAGATCCTCTTTATAGAGTCTGACAAAAACTTTTCGGACGGCATCTGACAGCCCTTCATCCATGGTGAAACGCTCCCTGTCCCAGTCACAGGATGCCCCCAGCCGTTTGAGCTGATTGATAATGGCCCCGCCTTTAGCTTCACGCCATTTCCAGACTTCTTCTATAAAGGCTTCCCGGCCGAGTTCATCACGTGTTTTGCCCTTTGCCGCAAGGTCCCTTTCAACAACATTCTGGGTGGCAATACCGGCATGGTCCGTACCGGGCATCCAGAGCACATTATAACCGATCAGTCGTCTGTACCGGCACATAATATCCTGGATAACATTATTTAATGCATGCCCCATGTGGAGCACACCGGTTACATTCGGCGGCGGGATTACAATGGAAAAAGCCTTTTTATCGCTCTTATCCGCTGCCTTAAAAAATCCGTTGTCCATCCAGAATGCATACCATTTCTCTTCAATGCCTTTTGGCTCATACCCTTTGTCCAGAGACTGGGAACCCATATGTCAACTCCTCACACCATAGTAAAGAAAAAGGGGATTGTTTTAAAATAATCCCCATGCGTTTTTTAATTATTCACTTTTTTTTAAAACTTATCCGTTGCCGATCTGGTCAAGATCTTTTTGCAAGCTCTCCTTGATCGATTCAAGTTCTTTTTGAATCACCCGTTCCATCACTTCGAATAGAATGGATTCTATTTTATCGGCAAATTTTTTCTCTATCACGCGTTCAAGCGCCGCTTCCATCTGCTCCGATGAGACGTTTGTATTAAAGGACAGGTCTGTTTCGATTTCAACCTGCGGCTCAGTTTCCACAGGAGCCTCAAGGCCAAAATCAAGGCCATCGTCTTCGGATATGGAATCATCAAGTGCCACATCATCATCCATGTCAATGACCCTGTCCAGCTCCACACCGCCATCAAGGTCATCCACTTTTACTTCGGTACCGTCCAGATCCGGATCTGCCGCTTCAGGCGCAACAACATCCGTCAATTCAATGATATCATCGGTTTGTGCTGCTTCTGCGTCATCGGTAACGATATCTGTCAGTTCAATAACACCATCATCCGCCTCACCGTCCCCTAAAATATCATCATCCCAATCGGTCATATCGGTCATAACGGCCTCACTTTATTTAAGATATATTCAACAATACTGTCTTATATCCATGAACACCAAAAAGTACCAAAGCCTGTCTTTCGTGTCAACTATTTAAAACAATGCATTTCAAGCACAAACCCCCTGCCCGCCTTTGTTAAACCGATCATTAAAAAAGGCACAGTTCATCATGCAAGGTGGCTATCCCATGATATATAAAACACTTGGATACATTAGATAAAATGACTGGCACTTTTTATAAAATCGGCATTTTTAAAGCCCTTAGGACAAAATTAGTTTACAATCACAAGCTGATGTTTTAAACAGGCTAAGTATGCAAAAATTTATTCTCCCACATATTGATACGATCCCCTGCAAAATTTCTATTACCGGGCAGGACGCAAGACATATCTTTAAAGTGCTTCGATTGAAAACCGGTGATTCTCTGAACCTGACAGACGGCAGGGGCAATGATTTTAAGGGGAAAATTATCGACTGTGCCCCGGACAGAATCAATCTTGATATTTCAGGCAGTATAGACTCCACCACGGAATCCAATTTGGATATAACGCTTTGCACCGGCATGCTCAAAGACAAGAAAATGGACCTTGTAATCAAACATGTCACACAACTTGGGATTAAAAGATGGGTTCCCTTTTATGGTGACCGATCCATACCCAAATATGATGCCGGGCGGTTGAAAAAAAAGATGACCCGCTGGAACTCCATTGCCCGGGAATCCCTCAAACAGTGCCAGAGAAGCCTTGTACCTGAAATTTTCATGCCCCTCTCCTTTGAACAGGCCGTCACCCTGTCCGAAGAGGCTGACCTGAAAATTGCATTCTGGGAGAATGCAACAACACGGCTTGATCATCAATACCAGTCAGATACGGTTAAAAGCATCACCCTGCTTATCGGACCTGAAGGCGGGTTTTCAAAACCAGAAATATCCCTTGCACAGTCTAACGGCTTTGATGCCCTGTCCCTTGGCCCCCGAATTTTAAGGGCTGAAACAGCCGCCATTTCAAGCTGCACCCTAATGCAGTATCTGTTTGGAGATATCTAAGATTTAAAATGAATAAATCTTTCCTGTTTCACCTTCCACTATCGAAAAAATAAAACGCTTACCCGATGGCAAGTTTAGGCCCCAGTCCACCTGCCGGACATTAACGGCACATAAATGGGTACAAGACCGCATAGTTTCATATTTTTTTTAAAAGTCTCAACATTTTGAAATCACATAAAAACAGCCTTGAAACCATTTTTCTTCCACAAAAATCCCCTGATCAAAACAACAATTTCCAACATTTTTGCTTGACATAAAATCCCAAAAAGCATATAAACCCCCTGTTGTTTGGGCCCAGGTAGCTCAGTCGGTAGAGCAGGGGACTGAAAATCCCCGTGTCGGCAGTT